>DASYUT010000263.1 GCA_036000965.1 Actinomycetes bacterium | reverse complement strand
CCCGGGCCTGCGCACAGGGCGGCCAACCGGCAGCCCACCACGTCGACCGGGCCGCGGAGCCCCAGCTCTCCCATGCCCAAGTCCCGCGAAGGCCAGTCGCCGCGACCCAGAATCGCCATAATTCAGTGGCCTCCTAGCGGGAGTTTCCGGCCTTCGTCGGTCGTTTAGGCTGTTTGTGCTGCTCAGGCGGGGTGTTGGGTGGGGGTGGGTGTATTACCCATCCCCGGGTGTTGGCCTGGTCAGCGGGCCGGTGCCCAGCGGTGGAGGTCGAACAGGTCGGCTAGGCGCTGCTGGGTGGGGGTCGTGTCGGTGAGCATGCGGCGGGCGCGGGGGCGGCCTTTGCCGCCGTCATGGTAGAGCAGCACGGTCTCTTGGATGTCGGCGAGCTCGGCCAGCAGCTCGCGGACGGACAGGTGCAGGCCGGCGTGTTCAGCCTGGCGGCGCAGCAGGTGGGCGATGGCGAGGGCGAGGACGCAGTAGAAGATGTGGACGCGGATCTTGGAGTCGGTCCAGTGGTGCATCGGGCTGAACGAGACCACGTGGGGGTCTTTGAGCTGCCGGAACCCGAACTCGACCTCGGACTGGGAGCGGTAGGCGGCCACGATGTCGGCGGCTGGCCAGTCGTCACGGTTGGTGAACAGGATCCGCTTGCCGAACAGCCCGCCTTCCAGGCGGTTGCGGGCGCGGGTGTCGCTTCGCCAGGTCAGGCGCAGCTCGGCCGGGTCCTGCCCGGTCAGGGTGGTGGTGATTGAACCACCCTGACTTCAGTGGAGGCTCCATCGCTTGGAAGGGAAGATGGAGTCATGGCAGACGACCACAGCAGACATCCGTCGCAGAAGCGGTACCCGCCCGAGCTTCGTGAGCGAGCTGTCCGCATGGTGGCCGAGACGATCCAGGAGACCGGTGAGCGCTTCGGGGTGATCACCCGGGTGGCGCGCCAGCTCGGCGTGGGGACCGAGTCCCTGCGGGGCTGGGTGGCGCAGGCCGAGGTCGACGGGGGCCGTCGTCCGGGCGTGCCGAGCGAGGAGCGCCGGCGCATCGCGGAGCTTGAGCGGGAGGTCCGTGAGCTGCGGCGGGCCAATGAGGTCCTCAAGGCGGCCTCGGCGTTCTCCGCGCGGGAGCTCGACCCGCGCCTGCCGAGGTGACCCGGTTCATCGACGGCCACCGGGACCGATGGGGGTCGAGCCGATCTGCCGGGTGCTGCAGGTCGCCCCGTCTAGCGACTACGCGGCCATGGGCCGGCCGCCATCGGCGCGGGCGTTGCGTGACGAGGCGCTGAAGGTCGAGATCGCCCGCGTCTACAAGGAGCACGATGGTGTCTATGGGGCCTGGAAGGTCTGGCGGCAGCTGGGCCGCGAAGGGATCGGGGTGGGCCGCGACCGGGTCGCCCGGCTGATGCGCGCGCTCGGCATCTGTGGGGTCGTGCGCGGCAAGCGGCAGCGCACCACCACACCCGCCGAGGCCGACCAGCGCCCGGCCGACCTGGTCGAGCGGGACTTCAGCGCGCCGGCCCCAACCGCCTGTGGGTCGCGGACCTCACCGACGTGGCGACCTGGGCGGGGTTCTGCTACGTCGCGTTCATCGTCGACGCCTTCAGCCGCATGATCGTCGGCTGGCGGGTGTCGACCTCGCTGCGGGCCGACCTCGCCCTCGACGCCCTGGAGATGGCTGTGTGGGCCCGCCAGGGCGAAGGGTTGGACGGCTTGGTGCACCACTCCGACCGGGGGGTGGGAGTACCTGTCGATCCGCTACACCGAGCGCCTCGCCGCCGAAGGCGCGGTCGCCTCGGTCGGCTCCCGCGGCGACAGCTGCGACAACGCCCTCGCCGAGACCGTGAACGGCCTGTACAAGACCGAGCTGATCGGCCGCCACGGCCCGTGGCGCACCGCCGAGCGGGTCGAGCTCGCCACCGCCGCGTGGGTCGGCTGGTGGAACCAGCGGCGGCTCCACGGCGCCATCGGAGCGATCCCCCCGGCGGAGTACGAGGCCGCCTGGCGCCAACGCTGTGAGGAGGCCGCATGATCCCGTCGCGTAACGGGACCGTAACGGCAGCCTGTGGGGTGTGCGGCGGGCCGCTGCCACCCGGGCGCGTCCGGCGCTGGTGCTCCGACGCCTGCCGCCAGGCTGCCTGGCGTCGCCGTCACACCCCGAGCCCGACGTCACCCGAGCTGCCTGCCACCCGGTCGCGCCGCACCAGCACCGTCTACGAGTGCCCCGACTGCCAGACCAGGCTCCTCGGCACCCAGCGCTGCCAGGACTGCGGCACCTTCATGCGCCGCCTGGGGCCTGGCGGACACTGCCCTTGCTGTGACGAGCCCGTCACCATCAACGAACTCCTCCAGCCCTGATGCTCCGAGCCCCTCGAGCCCCGCCACAACCGTGCGGCACAATGACCCAGCCGACCGTCAGCACAGCCGACCAGAACCAACCCCACCGGCCTCCATCAAACCCAGGGCGATTCACCCGGGGTCAGCACCCGCTGGCGGGTGCCCCGCACCACCCAGGTGGCCCGCACCCACGGCAGCAGGTTGCGGTGGGTCTCGTCTTCTGCCAGCACCACCGCGCCCGCGGGCAGGCCGGCGATGTGGGCTCGGACCTGGGCGCAGCGCCGCTCGGCATCGGGGTCGCCCCTGGCGACCAGCCGGGACCGCCGCCAGCAGGCCACCTCCCGGGTGCGCCGGTGCACGGTGCGAGGCTGATCGCGGGTCGACCCAGCCGCTGCCAGAGCCTCCCGATCGTCCAGGCGCGGGGCTGGGCCAGCAGGCGGCGGATCCGCTGGGTGCGCCGCCGACCGCCACGGCGGGGCCGGCCGGGACGTGGCCGGTCGGCCAGGCTTGCGGTCCCGTCGCGGTTGTAGCGGTGGACCCAGCGGCGCACGGTGCGCGGGTCGTAGCCGAGCAGCGATGCGGTCTGGGCTGGCTGCCGGCCTTGCGCAGACAGCAGGATCATGACCAGCCGGCAGGCGACGCGGTGGGGGCCGTGGAGCAGGTCAAGCAGTTCGGTGTGGGCGGTGGGGTGGGGTGGGGTGGCGTACACGATGGGGGGACGCAGACTGACCGTGCCTCGTGGGTCGCTGTGGTTGCAAGCTCCAACGGCCTACGAGGCTACTTCGTCGGCCCAGGTGTTCTCCACCAGGCGTTACGGACAGAACTTCTGGTCACCTGCTTAGACGGCGTTCGACGATGCCTCACCCGACGCGATCGAGCAGCGACGCGCCTGAGCAGCGCGCTTGACCGGATCGGCGGCCCCCTCCATACTTACACCGCTGTAAGTTTGTCGGCGTTCTCGCCCCTCCGGCTCGGCCGTTGCTCTGTGCTTCACGGCAATACAGAGGTACGACCGAGAGGAGGTGAGATGTCCGACGACCACAGCGAGGCGGAGGAGTACGGGTTCTCGTGCCCCAGGTACGACGAAGGCGGGTACGAGGACTACGAACCTCCGTAGCAGGACGGAGGGCAGGCGGGTGGGTGAGTAACCGCCGGGAAGCCGCCTGTCTCCTCCGAAAAGCAGAGGAGGGCCGGGTTCCTGCGGCCGGCCAGCCTCTGGCAGCACGGAGGATGGGTGTGGGGGGCCATAGGCAGATGCCCATCTCCTCCGATAGAGGGCCGGCGGGGCGTGTCAAGCGCTGTCGCGCCAAGTGCGCGCACTTCCCCACCGCCGGAGCCTCATCCCATATACCACACCGCCCGCGCAGAGGCGGACGGCGGGTCGACTAGGACTTCGGGTCGGGCAGGGTGTCGGGCAGATACTTCGCCCGAACGTACTGCGTCACGTCGTCGATGACCTGGCCGGGCGGATACTGCTCCGTCGGAGCCACCCGGGCCATCATCGCGTCAATCTCGTCCATCGCCTGGTTGGCGGCGGCGAGTCCATGAGCCTTCCTGATCTGGCCCACCAGTTCCTTCTGGCGCTGGCTCGCGTAGTGCACCTCGTCCTTCGGGAACGGACGCAGGATGCGCAGCTTGCGCAGCAACGCCTTGACGGCCAGGAACAGGGTCATGCAGACCTCCTGAGATCGTTCAGCCACCCGTCGATCGTCGCGATCGCGGAGAATACGTCACGCCGGACGGGCAGGTCCAGGGCCTCGCCTCGGCGACGCACTGTGCGAGCAGCTCAGACACGCGCTGCACGTCGGCTATCAGCGCGGCTCTGCGGACGGCGGTAGGGGTACGCTCGTCGGGCATGTGAGGCTCCTTCCTCGTGTGCCTGGGCCGGGGGTGCGACCACACCTGCCGGCCCTCAAACATGCCGCAGCACCCCTCGTCCTGAGAGGCGCGCGGCGGAGCGTGTGGATCACTCGGTCTCGGGCTTCGGCTGGCGGGCGGCCTTGGAGGCGGCACGGGTGGCCTTGCGGTGCGCGTCGGCGGCGGCCTGTGCCTTGGGAAGCCCCCCGTTCTCCTGCGCGACCTCGACGACGTCCTTCGGCTGGTGGATCTCGGGCTCTTCGGCCTCGTCGCCGGAGTCCTCGGTCTCGTCGTCGGGCTCGAGAGCCTCGTCGATCTCCTCGTCAGCGGCCTTGGCCTTCGCGGCGCGCTCGTTCTCGCGCTTGGCCTTCGCCTCGGCCTGCGCCTTGGTCCAGGAGTCGAACTTGGCCTTAAGGGACTTGACCTGCCCCTTCTGGATCTCGTATCGCCCTCCCTGCCCCACCGGCTCGACCCCCGAGTCGGGCGAGCGCCGCTCGGGTCGGCAGGGACCCGGCAACCTCACCGGGCGAGGCACCTCCCCGGAGACTGCGGCGCGGTTCCTGCTCTCGGGGCAGGTGTGGTGCGACCGCTGCGGAGAGAGGGTCGGGATCAAGTCGCCGAAGCCCGGTCGCCGGAACAAGGACAAGTACCGCTGTCGCGGTCGTCGCATGGGCAAGTGCGATCTGCCGCCCATCGACCGGGAGATGCTGGACTCGGCGGTGCTGGACCATCTGCGCGACCGGCACATGGACGTCGTGGACGTGCGGCGCACGGTGGAGCGCGAGCGAGACCGGCTACTGGCGCTGCGCGACGACGAGGCGGGTGTGGTCGCTGACGAGCTGGCTCAGGTCGAGGCCGATCTTGTCCGAGTCCGCACCCTCGCGCGGAAGGCTCAGCAGGAGTATGAGGTGGGCGAGCTGTCGGCGAAGCTCTACTCACGCCTCGACGCCGAGTACGAGCGCGAGCAGGCTGGTGCCAGGCCGCCCAGAAGCGTCTGAGAGACAGGCTGAAGGCCGTTCAGGGGGCGATGCCGGTCGAGCAGCTCGACGGTCTCCTGGACGCCGTCTCGCGAGTGCAGCGGTTGGTGCGGGGCACGCTCGACGCCGAGACCACACCCATGCTCCAAGACCGGCTGCGCCTGCTGTTCGAGGAGTTCCGGCTGAACGTCCGAGGAGCGCGGATCATCGTCACGCCCGTGCTCAGGCCCGAGCACCGGCCCGAGGGCAGGTGGCGGCTCCTGGACCTCGCCGAGCCCGATGCCGAGGGGGTCGAGGTGGTCGACTACCTGGGCGCGGAGCTGACGAAGATCGAGCTGCTTCCTAAGGGCTCGCCACCCAATAACCTGGCCAGATCGAGTCCGCTTACCTCGGTGTGTCGTCGCTGGAACGACCAGGTTATTGGCCCGCAGGCCCTAACCTCGTCGATTCGTGAACTGCAGGGGCAGGCCTTCGTCCCGCTCCTTGAGCAGGGCGATCACCTTCTGCAGGTCGTCCTTGCTCTTGCTGGTGACACGGAGCTGGTCGCCCTGTACCTGCGCCTGCGCCTTCAGCCCGGACTGGCGGATCGTCTTGGCCAGCGCCTTGGCCTTGTCCTCCGGGATCCCCTGGATGAACGTGCACTCGATGCGGTAGTTGCTCTTGCCCGCGGGTCGCGGCTCGGACGCCCGCAGCGCCTTCAGCGACACCGAGCGCTTGACCAGCCGCTCCTTGAAGACGTCGAGCGCGGCCAGGGCCCGCTGGTCGGTGCTGGAGACGATGATCACGTCGTCGCCGGAGCGGTCGATCGAGGTGCCGGTGTTCTTGAAGTCGAAACGCTGGCCGATCTCACGCTTGGCCTGGTTGAGGGCGTTGTCGATCTCCTGCCGGTCGACCTGGGAGACGACGTCGAATGACGCATCAGCCATCGCAGGTTCCTCTCGCGGTGGTGCCCGTGGTGGCTGCGCACCCTAGCAAGAGCCCGGGACCGTCCGCCAGCACGCCAGCGGGCCGGCGTCCCTGTCAGACCGGCCGGCGTCCCTGTCAGACCGGGTCCGTACCGATCGGCCTGCCTATCGGACGGGCCTGCCTACCAGACGGGCGTTCCTGCCAGACCGGCGTCCCTGCCGGACGGTACGATCCGCCCGTGCACGCCACCGACACGCCCCTCGAGACCACGCTACGGCCCTCGCTGCCCGTCCACCTCGGCCTGACGCTGGGACCGCTGCGGCGCGGCAGCGACCCTTCGGTGCTCGTGGAGCGGTCGGGCGCCTGGTGGCGGGCGACGCGGACCCCGGAGGGCCCCGCCACCGCGCGCTACGCCGCGGGTGCCGACAGGGTCTGGGTGCAGGCGTGGGGTCCGGGCGCGGCCTGGTGCCTCGACACGGCCGCCGAACTGCTGGGCAGCCGCGACCACCTGGACGGCTTCGAGCCGCGCGGGCTGGTCCGGGAGCTGCACCGCAGCCTACCCGGCCTGCGCATCAGCCGGTCCCGGACGGTGTTCGAGGCGCTCGTCCCGTCGATCCTCGAGCAGAAGGTGAGCGGCAGGGAGGCACGCGCCTCCTATCGGGCGGTGGTCCGGGCCTGGGGCACGCCGGCACCCGGGCCGGTGCCGCTGCTGGTGCCGCCAGGACCCGACGTGCTCGCGGGCAAGGCGTACTGGGAGTTCCACCCGCTCGGAGTCGAGATGAAGCGGGCCAACACGATCCGGGCCGCGGCCACCAGGGCGGCGCGGCTCGAGGAGGCCGTGGGCATGGCCGCGGCAGACGCCTACCGACGGCTCCAGGCCGTCCCCGGCGTCGGGCCGTGGACCGCGGCCGAGGTGGCCATCGTCGCCCTGGGCGACGCCGACGCGGTGTCGGTGGGCGACTACCACCTGCCCCACCTGGTCAGCTGGAAGCTGGCCGGGGAGCCGCGGGGCACCGACGAGCGGATGCTGGAGCTGCTCGCCCCCTACGCCGGCCACCGGGGCCGCGTCCTCCGCCTCCTGCAGCACTCCGGGGAATGGGCGCCCCGCTTCGGGCCCCGCATGCCGGTGCGCTCGTTCCGCCGGCTCTGACCCGCGGCGGCCGTCCGCCGCGGCCGTCATCGGGGGGCGTCGGGCGCCGCCCGGGTGTGAGCCACGGTGGTACGGGACCCCTGAGCCTGAGCAGGCCCAGGGCCGGGCTGGCAGGTCGGGCACCACCAGGTCGGGCGCTCGGCGTCGTAGCTCTGCTGCTCGGCCTTGCGGATTGGCGTGCCGCAGCGGCGGCAGGGCTTGCCCGTGCGGGAGGTCACCCAGTGCGTCCGGCCCGCGCGGGTGTCGCCGGTGGTGATCTGCCTCCCGGTGGTCCGGTTGGCGTCCATCATCCGCCCCAGCAGGGCGAGCATGCCCTCGAGGTCGCGCACCTCGCCGACCGGGGTCCACGGGTCGACACCCCAGAGGAAGCAGAGCTCGCACTTCCAGATGTTGCCCGGGCCGGCGATGGCCCGCTGGTCGAGCAGGGCGGTGCCGATCGCCCGGTCCGGGTCGGCGCGCAGCCGGCCGGCCGCCTCGTCCAGGTCCCAGTCCGGACCGAGCACGTCGGGGCCGAGGTGGCCGACGACCTCGTGCTCCTGGTCGGTCGGCAGCAGCTCGCAGATGGCGAGCCGGAGGCCGACCGCGACCCAGCGTTCGGTGCGCAGCACGGCACGGACCTGGAAGTCGTGGCCGCGCCAGCGCTCCCCCGGCCGGTACAGGTGCCAGGCGCCCTCCATCTTGAAGTGGGTGTGCAGGGTGACGCCCGCATCGGTGCGGAACAACAGGTGCTTGCCTCGCGGCACCACCTCCCGGACCACCTGGCCGGCGAGGTCGGCGGTGATGGAAGATGGACCAGGAGCCAACTTGCGGAGCCTCGCAACTGGTCGGGGGACCCGAAGTTCAGCCGCGAGCAGCCGCTGGCCGGCCAGGGCCTGGTGAAGGCGGGTCGCGGCCAGGAAGACGGTGTCGCCCTCGGGCACGGCGTCAGGCCCCGTTCCCCTGCGAGGCCGCCCGTCTGGCGCCCGGCAGGCCCCCGGGCAGCCGCAGGCCGCGGGTTGACGGGCGGAAACCGGCCGCGGTGAGGGCCTGGGCGAGCGGGCTGTCCAGCACCGCCTCCCCGTCGGCGCGCTCGACCGAGAGCCTGCCGAGGGCGCCGTCGCGCGCGGCCAGGGCGAGCGCGTCGGCCGCGCGCCCGAGCCGGTCGGCGTCGTCGGTGAAGGTGAGCAACGTGCGGCCGCCCTTCTCGACGTAGAGGACGAGCTCGCCGTCGACGAGAGCGACCACCGCGCCGGCCTTGCGCCCGGGCCGGTGCCCGGGCCGCCCGTCGGTCCGGGGTCCGGGGCGCCCGTCCGGCCGGCCCCCGGCCTCCCCGCCGGGACCGGGACCGGCCGGCAGCGGCCGGTCGGGCCAGGCGAGGGCGGCGCCGTACGGGTTGGCCGGGTCGGCGGCGGCCAGGATCAGGGTCTGCGGGTCGCTGCCGGGCGTGGCCAGCAGGCGGAGGCGATCGACGGCGCCGACGCTGGCGAACTGGGCGCCGCCGAGGCCGTCCACGAAGTAGCCGCGCCGGCAGCGGCCCGCCTCCTCCATCGCCTTGAGGACCGCGTAGGCCCCGGCGAAGCCGCCCGGGACCCGCTCGGACACCACCGCGCCCCGGGTCACCAGGCCGTGGCGCTCGAGGAGCTGCTCGGCGACCGCATGCATGCGCCGGGTCGGGTCGGCGGCCCGCTCGGGCACCAGGCTCCAGCGGCCGGCGCCTGCAGGTGGGCCGAGCCGGCTCGGGAAGGCCGGCCCGCGCCGGCCCCGGCGGGCGGGCGGCCGGGCCACCGGGCGGGAGCCGCCGGTGACCAGCGCCCGCAACGGCGCCAGGGTGTCGTTGGTCGCCAGCCCGGCCCAGACCAGCTCCCAGATCGCGAGCAGCAGCTCGGAGTCGTTGGTCGGGCCGACCACGTCCGAGAGCTGGCGGAAGAACAGGGCGCCCCGCTCGGCCAGGGCCTCGCGGACCCGGGCGGCGAGCGGCGACGGCTCGACCGGCAGCGGCTCGGGCAGCAGCAGGGGCGCCTGCTCGGCGGTGAACAGGCTGACCCAGCCGTCGTCGGAGCCGAGCGCCCCGGCGCCCACCCAGACCACCTCACCCGAGGCGCAGAGCTGGTCGAGCAGCCCCGGGCTGTAGTCGGGCAGGCGGACGGCGAGCACCTGGCGCTCGAGCGCAGAGGCGGGCACCGCGGCGCCCTGGAGCTGCTCGACCGCCCGGTAGACGGCGTCCAGGTTGGCGAAGCGAGGGCCGGTGGGGCCGATTCCCTGCCAGGCGGTCACGAAGCGGGCGAGCGCCTCCTGGGGGACCGCCTCGACCTCCTTGCGGAGCGCGGCGAGCGAGCGTCGGCGCAGCCGGCGCAGGACCTCGGCGTCGAGCCACTCCCGGCCCGACCGTCCGGGCCGGAACTCGCCCTCGACCACCCGGCCGGCCGCGGCCAGCCGTGCCAGGGTCTGCTCCACCACGGCCACGCCGAGGCCGAGGCGGCCCGCGGGCTCGGCGGCCGTGAACGGCCCGTGGGTCCGCGCCCACCTCGCGACCAGGTCGCCGACGGGGTCGGCGACCGGCGCAAGGAAGTCCCGGGGCACCCCGGGCGGCGGCGCGGTGCCGAGCCCGTCCCGGAACCTGGCTACGTCCTCGATGGCCACCCAGCGTTCGGCGCCGCCGATGCGCAGGAGCAGCGCCCGCCGCGTGCCCTGCAGCTCGGCCAGCCAGGTGGGCGCGGCACCGGGGTCGGCGGCGCGCGCCGCTGCCTCCTCCACCGACAGGTCGCCGAGCAGCCGCAGCGCGTCGTGGAGCCCGTCCGGGCCGCGGACCTTGCGCTCGGGCGTGAGCAGCTGCAACTCGAGCTCCAGCTCCGCCAGGGCGGCCTGGTCGATCAGGTCGCGCAGCTCCTCCCGGCCGAGCAGCTCGGCCAGGATCGAGCGGTCCAGGGAGAGGGCCTGGGCGCGGCGCTCGGCCAGCGGCGCGTCGCCCTCGTACATGAACGCGGCCACGTAGCCGAACTGCAGGGAGCTGGCGAACGGCGACGGGAAGGGCGTGTCGACCTCGACGACGCGGACCTCGCGGCGGCCGACGGCCGCCATCAGCTCGGCCAGCCCAGGGAGGTCGAACACGTCCTGGAGGCACTCGCGCATGGTCTCGAGCACGACCGGGAACGACCCGTACCTCGAGGCGACCTGGAGCAGCCCGGCGCTCTTCTGGCGCTGCTGCCAGAGCGGGGTGCGCTGGCCCGGCCGGCGCCTGGGCAGCAGCAGCGCGCGGGCGGCGCACTCGCGGAAGCGGCTGGCGAACAGCGCCGAGCCGCCCACCTCGCCCACGACGAGGTCCTCGATCTCGTCCGGCTCGAACAGGATCGAGTCCGACGGGGGTGCCTCGTCGGCCTCGGGCAGGCGCACGACGATGCCGTCGTCGCTGTACATCGTCTGGACCTCCAGGCCGAGGCGCTCGCGCACGCGAGCCTCGATGGCCTGGGCCCACGGGGCGTGGACCTGTGCCCCGAACGGCGTGTGCACGCAGACCCGCCAGTCGCCCAGCTCGTCGCGGAAACGCTCGACCACGATCGTGCGGTCGTCGGGCAGCACGCCGGTCGCCTCGACCTGCTCGTCCAGGTAGCGGACGAGGTTGCTGACCGCGTTGTCGTCCAGCCCCGCCTCGGCCAGGCGCGCGAGCCTGGCCTCGGCGGGCAGCGCGGTCAGCTCGCGCAGGAACCCGCCCAGGGCCCGGCCCAGCTCGACCGGCCGGCCCAGCGCGTCGCCGTGCCAGAACGGCAGCTTGCCTGGCTGGCCCGGGGCCGGGCTGACCAGCACCCGGTCGTGGGTGATGTCCTCGATCCGCCAGCTCGACGCGCCCAAGGTGAAGACCTCGCCCACCCGGGACTCGTAGACCATCTCCTCGTCCAGCTCGCCCACCCGGGTCTGGCGCTCCCCCACCAGGTAGACGCCGAACAGGCCCCGGTCGGGGATGGTGCCGCCCGAGGTGACCGCGAGCCGCTGGGCGCCGGCCCGCGGGGTGAGGGTGCCCTCGACCCGGTCCCAGTTGAGCCGCGGCCGCAGCTCGGCGAACTCGTCGGACGGGTAGCGTCCGGCCAGCATGTCGAGCACGCTCTCCATCGCGCTGCGGGGCAGGTCGGCGAAGGGTGCCGCCCGGCGCACCACCGCCTCGAGACCGTCCACCGTCCAGTCGTCCATCGCGACCATCGCAACGACCTGCTGGGCGAGCACGTCGAGGGGGTTGCGCGGGTAGCGCATGGCCTCGATCGCTCCCGCCCGCATGCGCTCGACCACCACCGCGCACTCGACCAGGTCGCCGCGGAACTTCGGAAAGACGATGCCGCGGCTGACCGCGCCGACCTGGTGCCCCGCCCGGCCGATGCGCTGTAGCCCGGCCGCGACGGAGCTGGGCGCCTCGACCTGGATCACCAGGTCGACCGAGCCCATGTCGATGCCGAGCTCGAGTGAGCTGGTGGCGACCACGGCAGGCAGCCGTCCCGCCTTGAGGTCCTCCTCGATCTCGGTGCGCTGCTCGCGGCTGACCGAACCGTGGTGAGCCCGGGCGATCTCCGCCCCGGCCAGCTCGTTGCAGCGGGCGCAGAGGCGCTCGGCGAGCCGGCGGGAGTTGGCGAACACGATCGTCGAGCGGTGGGCACGGATCAGCTCGACGAGGCGCTCGTCGATGTGCGGCCAGATGCTCGACCGGTCGGGCGGCCCGGCGGCGGAGCCGCTGGCCGGCTCGCCGGACCACGGCGCACCAGACCCGGGCGCCAGCCCAGGCCCGCCGGACCACGGCCCAGCGGGCCCCGCCCCCGGCCCACCAGCGCCCGGCTCCGGCCCGCCCGACCACGACCCGTGCCCGCCCCCATCTGCCACCGGCCCCGGCCAGCCGGACCCGGCAGGGAGGGTCATGGGACCGGGGCCGGAGTCCTCTCCGATGGCGGCCATGTCCTCGACCGGGACGACCACCGAGAGGTCGAATGCCTTCTCGCTCGGCGGGGCGACGACCGTCACCGGGCGGGAGCCGCCGAGGTAGCGGGCCACCTCGTCGGTCGGGCGCACGGTGGCCGACAGCCCGATGCGCCGGGCTGGCTGCGGGAGTAGCTCGTCCAGCCGCTCGAGGCTCACGGCCAGGTGGGCACCGCGCTTGGTGGCGACCACCGAGTGCACCTCGTCGACGATTACGGTGTCGACGAAGCGCAGCGCGTCCCGGGCCCTCGAGGTGAGCAGCAGGAACAGCGACTCCGGGGTGGTGATCAGGATGTCGGGCGGCGCGGACGGGAACCGCCTGCGGGCGTCGGCCGGGGTGTCGCCGGTGCGCATGCCCACGGTGATGTCGGGCAGCGGCAGGTCGAGCCGGGCCGCGGCCGCCCGCAGCCCGGCCAGCGGGGCGCGCAGGTTCCGCTCGATGTCGGCGGCGAGCGCCTTCAGCGGCGACACGTAGAGAACGCGCAGCCGCTCGACGGCCTGCCGCGCCGGGCCGGCGGCCCGACGCGCCGGGTGGGCGGCCCCAGGCGCCGGGGGTAGCGAGGTCCCACGCGTTGCAGGTGAGCCGGCCAGGCCGTCGATCGCCGACAGGAACGCGGCCAGGGTCTTGCCGGATCCGGTCGGGGCGACGACGAGCACGTCCTGCTCGGCTGCGATCGCCTCCCAGGCCAGGGCCTGGGCCGCGGTCGGCGCGGCGAACGCGCTCGCGAACCAGGCCCGGGTAAGCGGCGAGAAGTGCCGCAGCGGACCCTGGGCCGGGTCGTCATGGCGTGCTGCCTGCTGGTCCATCGCGCCGCTGGCCTTCCTGAAGTGCTGGTGTCCGTCTCTTTCATGCTAGACCCCGGCCTCGACAAAGCACCTCGGCTCGTCCACAGGCCCTGCAAGACCGTTTGTCCACGTCAGATGCGGCAATGTTCTCACTGCCAGGAGCGACCGCGAGAATGGCAAACTGGGCGTAGGAGGCCGCAGTGACGTCCGGGCCGGCCGGGGAGCCGGCCGTCACCGCGGTGCGCGGCGGATCCGACGCCAAGGGTGGTGCAAGGCAGATGGGATGGTTCGATCGGGCGGAGTTCGGCCCTAACGTCGGGCTGATCGACGAGATCTACCGGCAGTATCTGGACAACCCTGAGTCGGTGAGCGACGCCTGGCGGGACTTCTTCGCCGAGAACGACCCCGAGGAGGACGGCGAGGTCGAGACGGCGCCGGCCGTGGCCACGGCGGTCGACGGCGAGCGTGGCGACGGCGAGGCGGCGGACAGCGGGGAGTCACCCGAGGAGCAGGAGTCACCCGAGGAGCAGGCGCCGCCCCAGGTCCAGGCGCCGCCCCAGGTCCAGGCGCCGCCCGAGGAGCAGGAGTCACCCAAGGTGCAGGCGCCGCCCGAGGTGCAGGCGCAGTCTGTGGGCCAGACGCCGCCCGAGGGCCAGACCAAGGCCGCACCGCAGGGGCAGGCTGCGGCGGCGTCCAAGGAGCAGGCGGAGGCGGCGTCGCGCGCGCCGGAGGCCGGCGAGGCCACCGGCGACGCCAGGGCCAGGGCCACGGCCACGCGCGACAAGGCCACGCGCGACAAGGCGACGGCCACGGAGACCACGAAGGCGAGGAGCGAGGCCAGGGCGGAGGGCGACGGCAAGGCCGAAGCCAACGGCAAGGCCCGAACCGACGGCGGGGCCGGAGCCGAGGTGATCCCACTCCGGGGCGTCGCCGCACGGATCGTCGAGGCGATGGAGGCGAGCCGGGCCGTGCCCACGGCCACCTCGGTCCGCACCGTCCCGGCCAAGCTCCTCGAGGTCAACCGCAACGTGCTCAACGGCCACCTGCGCCGCCACCGGGGCGGCAAGGTGAGCTTCACCCACCTGATCGGCTGGGCCGTGGTCAAGGCGCTCGCCGCCGTGCCCGCCATGACCTCGGTCTACCGGGAGGTCGACGGCAAGCCGAACGTGGTCCGCCCCGAGCACCTGAACCTCGGCCTGGCCGTGGACGTCAAGCGTCCCGACGGCGGCCGGACCCTGCTGGTGCCCAACATCAAGCAGGCAGACACCCTCGACTTCGCCGGCTTCGTGCGCGCCTACGAGGAGCTCATCAAGAAGGTCAAGAGCAACAAGGTCACGGTGGAGGACTTCCAGGGCACCACGGTGACGATCACCAACCCGGGCACGATCGGCACGGTGCTGTCGGTGCCGCGCCTCATGGCCGGCCAGGCAGCCATCGTCGGCGTCGGCTCGATCGCCTACCCGGCCGAGTACCAGGGCGCCGACCCCAAGGCCCTGGCCGAGATGGCCGTGGGCAAGGTCATCACCATCACCTCGACCTACGACCACCGGGTCATCCAGGGCGCCGAGAGCGGCGAGTTCCTGGCCAAGGTGCACGCCCTGCTGCTCGGCGAGGACCAGTTCTACGACGAGCTGTTCGCCGACATGGGCGTGCCCTACGTGGCGGTGCAGTGGCACCCGGACACCCACGCCGGGCACGACGCCCTGGCCGCGGTGGAGAAGCAGGCCCGCGTGCTGCAGCTCATCAACATGTACCGGGTGCGCGGCCACCTGATCGCCGACCTCGACCCGCTCGAGGTCAAGCCCCCCTCGATGCACCCCGAGCTGAACCCGGCCAGCTTCGGCCTGTCCATCTGGGACCTCGACCGCTACTTCGTGACCGTGGGGCTGACCCGCGACCGCGAGCTGCCGCTGCGCGAGATCCTGCGCATCCTGCGCGACGCCTACTGCCGCACCGCCACCTACGAGTACATGCACATCTCCCAGCCCGACGAGAAGCAGTGGATCCAGGAGCGGGTCGAGGTCCCCCAGCAGCCGCTGCCCAAGGAGGACCAGCTCCAGATCCTCCACAAGCTGAACGAGGCCGAGGCGTTCGAGCGGTTCCTGCACAACAAGTACGTGGGTCACAAGCGGTTCAGCCTCGAAGGCGGCGAGAGCCTGATCCCGATGCTCGATGCAGTCCTCGACGCTTCCGCCGAGGCAGGGCACGAGCGCGTGGTCATGGGCATGAGCCACCGGGGGCGGCTGAACGTGCTCGCCAACACGGTCGGCAAGAGCTACGGCGAGATCTTCCACGAGTTCGAGGGGCACCTGGACCCGGCGCTCACGCAGGGCTCGGGCGACGTGAAGTACCACCTCGGCGCGGTCGGCAAGCACCAGGCCCGCTCGGGCCGGGAGGTGGTCGTCGAGGTGGCCTCCAACCCGAGCCACCTGGAGGCGGTCAACCCGGTGGTCGAGGGCATCGTCCGGGCCAGGCAGGACCTGCTCGACCGGGGCGAGGAGGCGCCGGTGCTGCCGGTGCTGATCCACGGCGACGCCGCCTTCGCCGGGCAGGGGGTGGTGGCCGAGACGCTCAACCTCTCCCAGCTCCGCGGCTACCGTACCGGCGGCACGGTGCACATCGTCGTCAACAACCAGCTCGGCTTCACCACCAGCCCGGACTACGGCCGCTCGAGCACCTACGCGACCGACGTGGCCAAGATGATCCAGGCGCCGATCTTCCACGTGAACGGCGACGACCCCGAGGCATGCGTGCGCGTGGCCCGCCTGGCCTTCGACTACCGCCAGGCGTTCAAGAAGGACGTGGTGGTCGACATGTGGTGCTACCGGCGCTTCGGCCACAACGAGGGCGACGAGCCGGCGTTCACCCAGCCCCTCATGTACGCGCGGATCAAGGGGCGTCCGTCGGTGCGCAAGCTCTACACCGAGGCCCTGGTCAACCGGGGCGACCTGTCGCTCGAGGACGCCGAGCGCGCGCTCGAGGACTTCCGCTCGCGCCTGCAGCAGGCGTTCGACGACACCCGCACCGACAGCAAGGTGGCCGAGGTGGAGCTGGCCAGGCCCGCCTCGATGGCCGAGGACCCGCCGGTCGAGACCGCGGTGGAGCGCGAGCGGCTGGACCGCATCGCGGCCAGCCTGGCCGACGTGCCCGCCTCGTTCAACGTCCACCCCAAGCTCGTCAAGTGGCTGGCCGACCGCAGCGCAGCGCTCGGCAAGGACCGGGTCGACTGGTCGCTCGGCGAGGCGCTCGCCTTCGGCTCCCTGCTGCTGGACGGACGCATGATCCGCCTGTCCGGGCAGGACACCCGGAGGGGCACCTTCAGCCAGCGCCACTCGGTGCTGGTGGACCAGGAGAACGGCGAGCTGTACACGCCCCTGGCCAACCTGGCTCCTGGCCAGGGCCGTTTCTTCGTCCACGACAGCCTGCTGAGCGAGTTCGCCGCCGTGGGCTTCGAGTACGGCTACTCGGTGGCCAACCCCGAGGCGCTGGTGCTCTGGGAGGCCCAGTTCGGCGACTTCGTCAACGGCGCGCAGATCATCGTCGACCAGTTCATCTCGGCCGCCGAGGACAAGTGGGGGCAGCGGGCGGGCCTGGTGCTGCTGCTCCCCCACGGCTTCGAGGGCCAGGGCCCGGAGCACTCGAGCGCCCGTCTCGAGCGCTTCCTGCAGCTCGCGGCCGAGGACAACATCCAGGTGACGGTGCCGTCCACCCCGGCCCAGTACTTCCACCTGCTGCGCCGCCAGGCCCTGCGGGCCACCCACAAGCCGCTCGTGGCGCTGACCCCGAAGTCGCTGCTGCGGCTCCCGGCAGCCCGGTCGACGGCCGCCGACCTCACCGGCGGGCGGTTCCAGGAGGTCCTGCCCGACCGCGGCGGTCCCGACCCCGAGGACGTTCGCCGGGTGCTTCTCTGCAGCGGCAAGGTCTACTACGACCTGGCCAAGCGGCGGCAGGAGAAGCAGCTCGAGCAGGTCGCGCTACTCCGGATCGAGCAGTTCTACCCGTTCCCGGCCGAGCAGCTCCGCGAACGCCTGGCCCCGTACGGGAAGGCGGAGCAGATCTGGTGGGTCCAGGAGGAGCCCGAGAACATGGGCGCCTGGTGGTACCTGCGCATGCGAGCCGAGCAGGAGTGCGGCCTCGACCTCACCGGCGTCACCCGCCCCGAGGGCGCCGCCCCCGCCGCCGGGAGCCCCACCCTGCACCAGCAGGAGCAAAAGGACCTACTCGACCGGGCGTTCGCCGACCTTTAGGGTTTAGGGTTGTCGTCTAGGGTTTAGGGTTGTCGTCACCAAATCACGAGCGCACGAAGGAGGCGGAGCCGTGAAGGTTCGGGATGTCGCGAGCAGCGCGGTGGTGGCGGTCGGACCTGGGCACTCCCTCCGCGAGGCCACCAGGGTGATGGCCAAGCACGGGGTCGGCTCCGCCGTCGTCCAGGACGTCGAGCAGCTGGTCGGCATCCTGACCGAGCGGGACGTCCTGAACGCGGTCGCGACCGGCGCGGAGCCGGACGAGACCTCGGTGCAGGACATCATGACCGGCGACGTCGTCACCGTGGGACCCGACTGGGACCTGGTCGAGGCGGCCGGCGAGATGGCCCGCCGGCGCATCCGCCACCTCGTCGTCTACGAGGGCGGGCAGCTCCTCGGCATCCTCTCGGTGCGCGACGTGCTGCCAGCGCTGCTGCCCGACTTCCAGGCCGGGCGCTGAGCCCTCAGCCGCCGGCTTCCGCGTCGAGCAGCTCGCCGGCGGTGGGGTGGTGGTGGCGCGCTGAGCCCTCAGCCCGCCGGCTGCACGGGTGCGATGCGCAGCAGCAGCCAGTCCCGGCCGCCCGGCGGGAGGACCATGCTGAAGCGCAGGAGCTGGCGGCGGGCCGGCTCGGCCTTGACCTGCCGGCCGGACTCGGTCACGAGCCGGGCGGGCGCGCAGGCGAAGGCGGCCAGGATGGTCCACTGCCGCGCCCCCGCCGGGCTCGCCTCGACGACCTGGACCGAGGTGGAGAGCCCGATCCAGCGGACGTGCTGCCGCCGCATCTGGGCGATCGAGGCCCGGTCGATCCGCCGGTTGACGCTCCCGGGCGCGTAGATCCGGTCGAGCAGCGCCACGTCGCGCCGGCTGAGCGCGGCGTCGCGGAGGCTGACCATCTCGGCCAGCCGCCGCACCGCCGCCTGGCGGGCGGCTGCCGAGCCGCTGGTCCCGTCCGCGGCGACCTTGGCGCTGACCCGCGAGGCGGTGGCCCCTCGGACAGCGGGCGGCGGGGGGTCGGACCCGGTCGCGAGCACGGCTCCGATGCCGCCTGCGAACAGCACCACCATGACGACGCCGACGAACAGCAGGCCGGTGGCGGCGTTGCCACCAGTGGACGAGGAGCGATGGGAGCTAGCTCGCATACCGTTTGGGTCAACCCTCGGGGACAGGCCGCAGGCATGCTAAGACGCCTCAAAACCCCCTTACAAACCGCTGATCACGACGAACCTATCATCAGGCCGCTCGGCGCTGTCCGTTTAGGACGTAACGGTACGTTCGGTCGGCGATCGTGAACGAATCGCAACACGCTCAGCCTGCCCGGTGGGGGGACGCCCGCCGCCGGTGCCGGCGGCGGGCGGCTCCGGACGGCCCCTACGGCGCGAGCGCCCGCCTCGCCTCGAGGCGTCGCTCGGCGGTCAGGCGGCCGAGGCCGACCTCGTCGTGGACGACGAAGCGCATGGCGCCGGCCAGTGCCCGATGGCCGGCCTCCTCGGCCACGAGCCGGTGCAGCGCCTGCGCCACCGCCCGGTAGGCGGGGTGGCCCTGGGGCGTGGAGCGGAGCTCGGCCAGGTGCATCAGCTCCCGGGCGTTCAGCGTGATGGCGAAGCGGATCCGGTGGGCCAGGCTGACGGCGTAGGCGGCCTGGGCCGGGAAGCGGGGGGCGAGCGCCCGGAAGAGGCCGGCCGAGGCGGCCATCGCGGCCTCGAAGCGGTCGCCATGGCCCGCCGCCTCGACGTCGGGCGGCACCTCGTAGCCCAGCGAGGGGGTGAGCGGCTGCCAGACGATCGTGCAGAGCCGGTGGCGTTGCAGGTCGCGGAAGGCCCCGTAGTCGGCCACCACGTCGAAGGTGTAGACGGCTCGCTCGAACGCCCGCCCCGGCTTGTGGCGCCGGTTCTCCCGCTCGCCGACGTATGCGGCGAGCAGGCGGGCCCGGTCGCCGGCGCCCAGTCCCGCGACCCGGGCGGCCACCTCCGCCTCGCCGGCGCCCGCGTGCGGGTAGGCGACGGCGGTGAGCACCTTGTCCTCGCCGGCCGGGTCGAACTCGGTGAGGCGGACCGACGGGCCCTCCTCGCCCAGGTGGGCCGGGCCGAGCACGTCCTCGACCGCCCTGGCGGTCTCCGCCGCGGTGCGGGCGAGGTAACGGGACCACGCCACCCCTCGGTCGTCCCGGTCGACCCGGGTCAGGAAGGCCGGGATGACCTTGCGCAGCTCGGCTAGGAGCAGCTCGCCGCAGGTCCGTGCCTCGGGCAGCGGGTGCGCGGCCAGGCGCAGCAGGAGCGCCTCGTACGCCTGGCCGGTCGCGTAGATGCCGAGGTTGGAGGTGGTCGCGGCCGGGAGCAGGCCGCGCAGGGCGTCCAGGGACCTGGCCTTCACCGCCCGCCGCCACGCCGCCTCGCTGGTGCCCGCCTCGTGGGGCACGACCCGGCCGAGGTGCCCGGTGAGCGCGGGGAGCAGCTCCGCGTAGGTCTCGAAGAGCCCGTCGAGCACCCGGCGGTACTCGGGGCCGAGCTCGGCGTCGGCGGCCACCTCCGGGTCCAGGTGGTAGCGCCAGCGGCCGCCAGGGCGGTCGGCGTAGGCGACGTAGCGGGTCGACTGCTCGAGGTAGGCGGCCAGCCGGCCCCATTCGAGCACCTTGGTGAGCAGGTTGGAGGCCTGCTCGCAGGCGACGTGGGCGCCGCCGAGCTGCGCGATCGAGTCGTCGCCGTACTCGTCGAACACCCGCTGGTAGAGCGCGGCCGCCCGCCGGTCCCCGGTCGCCGGGCCACGCGTCCCGCCGAGGCGTGCCTCCGGGTCCTCTTCCCCGCTCGGCACGCCAAGGCGTGCCTCCAAGCTCTGTTTCCCGTTCGGCACGCCAAGGCGTGCCTCCGTTTCGTCGGCGAACTCATCGAGGAACAGCCGGCGCAGGCTCTTGCCGGTGCGGGAGTAGCGGGCGAACAGCGCACCCTTGACCGTCTCGGGCAGGTTGCGCAGCGCGAACACCGGCCCGTCGACGTTGGTGAACCACGGCTCCAGCCGGGCCCGCTCGTCGTCGTCGAACTCCTCGACCCACCAGGTCGGCCGCGCCGCCGTCGCGTCCCCGGTCATGCCAGGCCCAGCAGGGGTTCCAGGCCGACGGTGAGGCCGTGCCTGAGCGGCACCTCGCGGACCGCGAGCAGCACGCCGGGCATGAACGAGACCCGGTCCAGCGAGTCGTGGCGCACGGTCAGCAGCTCGCCCTGGCCGCCGAACACGACCTCCTGGTGGGCGACGAGACCGGGCAGGCGCACCGAGTGCACCCGCACCCCGTCGATCTCGGCCCCGCGCGCACCTGGGGCGAGCTCCCGACCAGGGTGGGTGGGAGGACCGGCGCCCGCGCGGGCGGGAGGCGCGGCCGCCCGCGCGGCGGCGATGGCGTGGGCGGTCCGGATGGCGGTGCCCGAGGGCGCGTCGGCCTTGGCCGCGTGGTGCTCCTCGATGATCTCCCCCGGGTAGAAGCGGGCCGCGATGGCCGCGAAGTGCATGGCGAGCACCGCGCCGAGCGCGAAGTTGGGTGCCCACACGGCGTTGCCGCCTTCGTCGTCGCTGGTCAGAGAGGCAAGCTCCTCCATGGCCCCGTCGGGCAGGCCGGTCGTTCCCGAGACGAGGTGGATCGCCTCAGGCAGCAGGGTCCGGGCGGCCGCCATGGTGGCGTCGGGGGCCGAGAAGTCCACCACCACGTCGACCTCGGCGCTGATCACGTCGGAGAGATCCTGGCCGATCAGGAGGTCGGGCGGCGCCTCGGGTATGACGGTGCGCAGCTCACGCCCGACCGCGGTCGAACGGGCCACCACCGCGACGAGCTCGAGGTCGCCGGCGGCCAGGACCGCCCGGCAGGTGGCCTGGCCCATCCGGCCCGTCGCTCCCAGCACGCCCACCCGCACGCTCGCGCCTCCTCGTCCCGTCCAGGCTTCTCTCCGGCGGGCAGGATACCGCCCGCGGTCGACACCGCGGCGGGCCTCGCGCGCTTCAGGCAGACGGGCCTCGCGCGCTTCAGGCAGACGGGCCTCGCGCGCCTCAGGCAGACGGGCCTCGCGCGCCTCAGGCAGACGGGCCTCGCGCGCCTCGGACGGGTCGGGTCAGCGACGGTCGTGTCAGCGGTCGCGGGCGCCCGTCAGCCGGCGCACCAGCAGGGTCCCGCCGATGACGGCGCCCGGCATGGCCACGACGTTGGCGAACGGCACCAGGAACAGCAGGAAGGCCGCCACCCCGAACCCGGTCACCGGACCCCGGTGCGACCAGGCGAAGCGCAGGCGCGCCCGCAGGCGCAGCCCGCGCCGCTCCAGCGGGATCGCGAGCAGCTCGACCGAGAGCAGGTAGCCCGAGACGACCGCCTGGACCACCGGGACCAGGCTCTGGCCGACCACGGGGGTGAGGCCGAGCAGGAGGAGCGGGAGGTTGACGCCGAGGATGAGCACGAACAGGACCAGCGACTCCACGGTGGCCCGCGGCAGGGTCCGCCACCAGGGGCTGTCGATCCCGGCCGGCGGGTCGCCCAGGTCGCGCTCGACCCGGTCGGAGATCCGCTCGAAGAAGGGTTGCCCGATCATGTTGGCCAGGGTCGCGAACGACAGCACGGCGAGCAGCAGCGCGCCGAGCACGACGGCGATGCCGACGGCGTCCCGGAGCGCGCCACGGGCTCCCGGCGACCAGTGGTCGGCGAATGGGGTGAGCCAGGCCGCGACCGCGTCGACGTTGCCGACGAGCAGGGCGAGCAGGGCGAGGACGAGCAGGCCGGCGATCAGGACCGGGACGAGCCCGAGGAGCCAGACGGCCGGGGTGGCCAGGAACGTGCGCATGCCCCGGGCCATGTAGCCGGCGCCGGAGACCGCCCCGGGCGGCGCTCCCCGGCCCGCGCGAGCGGGAGGCAGGGCGGCCATGGCCCGGATCGTAGCAAACCGGCCCGCGGCCGCCGGGCCAGGCGACCGCCCCGGCGACCGCCGGGGACGGCCGCAGCCGCCGGGCGGGGCGGCCTCCCACGGGCGCAGCCGCCGGGGGGGCCAAGGCGGATCATGGCTGCCGTCACCTCCACCTGGGTGGACGGGCGGGCCCGGCCGGGGGTTGCCGTTCGCGCGGGCATGGGCATGGTCTGTCGGCCACCGCCTGGGAACCGCTACGCTTCCCACATGCTCGCATCCGTCGACAACGACGCCGTGGTGATGGCCGTGCTCGCCGACCGCTTCCGGCTGCCCATGGAGCGCCTGGTCCCCGGCGAGATCGCGGTGGCCGAGGTCCCCCACCCGAGCCTGCCGGTGCGCGCATTCACCCGCGACGGCGGGGCGGTGGTGGCGGTCGCGCCCGAGGCGGCCCGGCTGCTCTCCGCCCACCTGCGGGGGCCGGCCACGATCCGGCCCTCGCTCGAGGCGGTCGCGGCCGAGCTGCCCGGGCACATGTTCTCGGGCGTGGCCCGGACCGGCGTGGCCATCCCTCCGCCGCTGGTCCCGGTGACGATCGTCGACACCGCCGACCCGCGCCTGCCCGACTGGGTCCACGGGCACTTCACCGGGGACGCCTGGGTGGTGCTCGAGGACCGCCAGGTGCTGTCCACCGCCGTGCTCAAGCGCTACGACGACCGGCTCCGGGAGATCGCGGTGGGGACGGCGGAGGCGGCGCGCGGCCGCGGGCTGGCCCGCGGCGTCGTCGCGGCCGCCGCCCGCGCCGTGCTCGCCCAGGGTCGCGCGGTCCTCTACAACCACGCCGAGGACAACTTCGCCTCCGCGAAGGTGGCCGAATCGATCGGCCTGCACGAGTTCGGCCGCTATTACGCCGTGGTCCCCGACCGCCGCTTGGGCGCGGAGTTCGGCGAGGACGACACCGCCGCCGACCGCGCCGCCAGGCCCGGCACGGGCAGGGGCGCCGTGCCGGGCAAGGGCGCCGTGCCGGCATGAGATCCTCGACGGGCTGGCGCCCGCGGGTGGAACATCGATGACCTGATGCGTGCCCGCTCGACCAACCTGACGCTGCTCGCGCTGCTGGTGGTGGCGCTGGCCAGCGGCGGGCTGGCGTTCGCGGCCGGTACCCCGGCCGGCCGCTGGGTGGTGATCGGGCACGGCGTGGCCGGGCTCGCGCTGCTGCTGCTGAGCCCGTGGAAGTCGGTTATCGCCCGCCGGGGCCTGGCCAGGCGACGGCCGGGCCGGGGCCTGTCGGTCGCCTTCGCGGTGCTCGTGGCCACCGCGGTCGCGGCCGGGGTGCTCCACGCAGCCGGCGCGGGGTCCCTCGGCCCGGTCACGGCCATGCAGGTCCACGTCGGCGCGGCGCTGCTCGCGGTGCCCCTGCTCGCCTGGCATGCCTGGACGCACCAGGTGCGGCCGAGGCGCACCGACCTCTCGCGCCGCGCCGCACTCCGGCTCGGCACCCTGGCCGCCGGGGCGGGCCTGGCCTGGCTCGGCGTCGAGGGGCTCGTGCGGCTCTCGGGGCTGCCTGGGGCGGGACGGCGCTTCACCGGCTCCCTGCCCGCCGGCGGCGACCCGGACCGCATCCCGGTCACCCAGTGGCTCGACGACCGGGTGCCCGCCATCGATCCCGGCACCTGGCGGCTCGAGGTCCGCATGGGCGGGCATCGCCGGCTGGTCGGCTACGCCGAGCTGGCCGCCTGGTCGGACCGGGTGGACGCCACCCTGGACTGCACCGGCGGCTGGTACGCGACCGCCCGCTGGGAGGGAGTGCGCCTGGACCGGCTGCTCGCCGGCATGGACGAGGGTGCCAGCATCGTGGTCACCTCGAGCACCGGATACCGCAGGCGCCTGCCCTGGTCGGCGGCTGGCTCGCTGCTGCTCGCCACCAGGCTCGCCGGCCGGCCCCTCTCTGCCGGCCACGGCTTCCCGGCCCGCCTGGTGGCACCCGGCCGGCGCGGCTTCTGGTGGGTGAAGTGGGTGACCACCGTCGAGGTCACCGGCACCCCGGCGTGGCGGGAGCCGCCCTTCCCGCTGACGTGAGCGGGCCGAACAGGAGGGACCGAAGGCCTCCGCCCCTGCCGCTGCGACAGGCGCGGGCGGGCGGTTCACTGGGAGGCTGGCAGCTCCGCGGTCCAGTCCTCGGCCAGGGCCTCGGCGGGGGGCTCGCCGAGCGCCGTGGTCCGGCCGGCGCCCGCCGCGATCGCGGCCTCGACCAGGTCGAGCGCTTCGGCGGGGGTGGCGGCGACCTCGAACAGCCCCCCCTCGCCGGCCGCGACGAATCCCTGCTCGACCATGGCCCGGACCATGGCCAGGAAGGGGTCGTAGTAGCCGCTGGTGTTGAGCAGCACGATCGGCCGGTCGTGCAGGCGGAGCTGGCGCAGCGTGATCACCTCGAGCAGTTCCTCCAGGGTGCCGAACCCGCCGGGCAGGGCGACGAACGCGTCGGCCCTTGCGTCCATCTCGGCCTTGCGCTGGCGCAGGGTCTCAGTCACGACCAGCTCGTCGGCCGGGCCGTAGGCGAGCTCGCGCTCGACCAGGGCGCGCGGGATCGCCCCGAAGACCCGGCCGCCGTGCTCGTGCACGGCCCGGGCCACCTCCCCCATCAGACCCACATCACCGCCGCCGTAGACGAGCTGCCACCCGCGCCGGGCCAGCTCGCGCCCGAGCTCACGCGCGGCCCGGTGGTACTCCTCGGGCAACCCGTGCGCGGACGCACAGAACACGCAGACCGACAGACCGGCGAGCTTGCCGGTCTGAGTCAGACGATCGTCCGCTTGCGGACTCCTCGCCGTTCCAGCCTGGTTCAACTGGCTGTCCGAAGGACTCCACGCCTTTCCCGCCTGCTCCGCCCGACCGTCCGAAGGACTCCACGCCTTTCCTACGCCACGTACTCCTCGAAGCCCTCGGCGTCGAACGGGCCGATCAAGGCCAGGGCCCGCGGGCCCCCGCCCAGGATCTCCTTGGCCACTGCGCGCACGTCGGCCTCGGTGACCGCGTCGACCCGCCGGATGACCTCGTCCACCGACAAGATCTCGCCGCGGGTCAGCTCCGACTTGCCGAGCCACGACATCCGGCTCGAGGTGTCCTCGAGCCCGAGCACCAGCGAGCCCTTGAAGTGCCCCTTGCTCCGCTCGAGCTCCTCCTCGGTCAGCCCGTCGGCCACCACCCGCTCGGTCTCCTCGCCGACGACCCGCAGCACCTCGTGGATCCGCTTGGGCGCCGTCCCGGCGTAGACCGCGAACGACCCGGTCTCGGAGTACTGGCCGGTGTAGGAGCCGATCGAGTAGGCCAGGCCGCGCTTCTCGCGTACCTCCTGGAACAGCCGTGAGCTCATGCCGCCGCCGAAGGCGATGTTCAGCACACCGAGCGCGAACCGGCGCGGGTCCGACCGTGACATGCCCGGGCAGCCGAGCACGACGTGGGCCTGGTCGGTGGGCTTGCGCCGCACGCGCACGCCCCCGGCGAACCTGGGCTCCTTGCGCTCGACCCGGGGGCCGGCCGCGCCGCCCGCCTCGAGGTCGCCGAACGCCCCCCCGACCAGCTCGACCACCTCGTCGTGCCGGCAGCTCCCGGCCGCGGCCACCACCAGGTTGCCCGGGGTGTAGTGGCGCCGCCAGTAGCGCGCGAGGGCGTCGCGCGTCATGGCCTGGATCGACTCGACCGTGCCGAGCACGGGCCGGGCGAGCGGGTGCCCGCCGAACAGCACCTCGGCGAACACGTCGTGCACCAGGTCCTCGGGCACGTCGTTGGCCGCGCCGATCTCCTCGAGGATCACCGTCCGCTCGGCGTCCACGTCGACCTTGGCCAGCCTGGAGGCGCGCACCATGTCGACCAGCACGTCGACCGCGAGCGGCAGGTCGCGGTCGAGCGTGCGGGCATAGAAGCAGGTGTACTCCTTGAACGTGAAGGCGTTCATCTCCCCGCCCACCGCGTCCATGACCTCGGCGATCTCCTGCGCCGAGCGGCGCGCGGTGCCCTTGAACAGCAGGTGCTCGAGGTAGTGGGAGGCGCCGGCCAGGCGTGGGGTCTCGTCCCGGGACCCCACGCCGGCCCAGATCCCGAGCGCCACCGAGCGCACGCTGGGCATGCGCTCGGTGAGGATTCGCAGGCCCCCGGCGAGCTCGGTCCGCTCGAAGGCACCTGATCCGGACCCGGCCATGGAGCCTACTGGCTCTCGCCGTCGGCGCTGGCGGACCCGGACGCGGCCGGGCTGGCGGTCACCCCGTCGGTGGACCCGGGCGCCGCCTCACCCTCCTCGGCCAGCTTCAGCGAGATGCGGTTCTGGCGGTCGACCTCGACCACCTCGACCAGCAGCTTGTCGCCCACGTTGACGACGTCCTCGACCGCCCGCACGCGCTGGCCCTTGCGGCCCAGCTTGGAGATGTGGAGCAGGCCGTCCTTGCCCGGGGTGAGGGAGATGAAGGCGCCGAAGGTGGTGGTCTTCACCACCGTGCCGAGGTAGCGCTCGCCGGTCTGCGGCATGACCGGGTTCATCTGCTCGCGGATCATCCTCAGGGCGATGTCGAGCTGCTCGCCGTCGGTCGCCCCGATGAACACGCGCCCGTCGTCCTCGATCGAGATGTCGGCGCCCGAGGCGGCCTGGATCTCGTTGATCCGCTTGCCCTTGGGACCGATCAGCTCGCCGATCTTGGCGACCGGGATCTGCTCGACGTGGACGCGGGGCGCGAGCCGGTTCAGCTCCTCGCGGGGCCGGTCGATCGCGGCCTGGATGACGTCGAGGACGACCAGGCGGGCGTCGCGGGCCTGGGTGAGGGCGCCGATCAGCACCTCGCTCGGGATGCCGGCCAGCTTGGTGTCGAGCTGCAGCGCGGTCACGAACTCGCGCGTGCCCGCCACCTTGAAGTCCATGTCGCCAAAGGCGTCCTCGGCCCCGAGGATGTCGGTCAGGGTGACGAACTCGCCGCCCTCGGCGATCAGGCCCATGGCGATGCCGCCGACGGGCGCCTTGATCGGCACGCCGGCGTCCATCAGCGACAGCGTGGACGCGCACACCGACGCCATCGAGGTGGAGCCGTTGGACGACAGCACCTCGCTGACCAGCCGCAGGGCGTAGGGGAACTCTTCCTTGTCGGGGACCACGGGCAGCACCGCGCGCTCGGCGAGCGCCCCGTGGCCGATCTCCCGACGCTTGGGGCCGCGCATGAAGCCGGTCTCGCCGGTGGAGAAGGGCGGGAAGTTGTAGTGGTGCATGAAGCGCTTGCGTTCCTCGGGGTCGAGGGTGTCCACGATCTGCTCCATGCGGACCATGCCGAGGGTGGTGACGTTGAGCACCTGGGTCTCGCCCCGCTGGAACAGGCCGGAGCCGTGGGCCCGGGGCAGGATCCCGACCTCGGCCTCGAGCGGCCGGATGTCGCGCGGGCCGCGTCCGTCGATGCGCTTGCCGTCCTTGACCACGCGCTGGCGGACCAGCTCCTTGGTCAGCGCGCGGAAGGCGGCCGAGACCTCCTTCTCGCGGCCGGCCAGGGCGTCGCCGAGCTGCTCGGCGGCGGCCTGCAGGGCCTGGGCCTTCAGCTCGTCGAGGCGGTCCTGGCGCTCGTTCTTGTCGGCGATGGTGATCGCCTCGCGGACCGCGGCCTCGGCGGCGGCCCGCACCACCCCGGCCACGTCCTCGCCGTACTCGGCGAACAGCGGGAACTCGCGGGGCTGGGCGCCGGCCTGTCGCACCAGCTCGAGCTGGAGCTGGCAGGCGGTGGCGATGTGGGGCTTGGAGAGCTCGAGGGCCAGGCCCAGGGCCTCCTCGGTCGGCTTGGGCGCGCCCTCCTCCATCAGGCGGACGGCGTGCTCGGTGGCCTCGGCCTCGACCATGAGGACGTCCACGCCGCCGGCCTCGTTCTGGCGCCCGGCCACGACCATGTCGTAGGTGCACTCGGCCAGCTCGTCGTAGGTGGGGTTGACGATCCAGTCGGTCTCCTTGCGGCCCAGGCGCACGGCCCCGACCGGCCCCGAGAACGGGATGCCCGCGAGCTGGACGGCGGTCGACGCCCCGTTGATCGCGAGGACGTCCCACAGGTTCTGCATGTCGGCCGAGAGGACGGTGGCGACGACGTGGACCTCGTTGCGCAGGCCCTTTGGGAACGAAGGACGCAGCGGCCGGTCGACGAGCCGCGCGGTCAGGATGGCCGTCTCGGAGGGCCGCCCCTCGCGACGGAAGAAGCCGCCGGGGATCTTGCCGGCGGCGTACATGCGCTCCTCGACGTCGACGGTGAGCGGGAAGAAGTCGAGCTGCTCCTTGGCCTGCTTGGCCGCGGTGGCGGTGACCAGGAGCCAGGTCCCGCCGAGCCCGACGACGACTGAGCCGCCGGCTAGCTTGGCCAGCTTGCCGGTTTCCAGGAACATGTCCCGGCCGCCGACGGCGCCTTGTACACGATGGACTGCCATGTAGTGATTCTCCTCAAGTAGCTGCCTCGCGTGGAGGCCAGTGGTTCCGGCCCTCGCCGGGCCCTCCGTGGCGGTGGCGGGTCCGGATGGGCGTGGTGGGCTGGCGGCGGGGCGCCGGCCAGCGTGGAAGCGCGGAGGTTGCGCTGACGGAGGCCGGCTCGGGCCGGCCCTGCGCAGCGGAGCGCGGTGCCAGTTCTCAGTAGAGGAGCCTGGAGCGGTCGGTTCTCGATCCAGGAGCCACCACTGACAACTGGCGGCGACCCTTGCCGGGCCTGCGCTCCGGCACCGGTCGGCCAGCCGACCCGTGCCGGGAGTCTGCGGTGCGACGTCCGTCGTGCTCCGCGTCAGTCGGCCAGTGGCCTCACCGCCTTCTGGGCGCGACAGCGCCACCTCATGGCGCCGCCACGTGCTCGCATGCGCGGCCCGGTCAGCGGCGCAGGCCCAGGCGCTCGATCAGCGAGCGGTACCGGGCGACGTCGTTGGTCTGCAGGTAGCGGAGGAGCCGCCGGCGCCGGCCGACCATCTGCAGCAGGCCACGGCGCGAGTGGTGGTCGTGCTTGTGGACCTTCAGATGCTCGGTGAGCGTGTTGATGCGCCGCGTGAGGATGGCGACCTGGACCTCGGGGGACCCGGTGTCGCCGTCCTTGGTGGCGTATTCCGAGATGATCTGGGTCTTCTCGTCCTTGACCAGCATGCCGCTACCTTTCCGGTGAACACTGCGGAAGTCTGCCCGGGGGCCTCGCAGCAGGGCTCGGAGGGCGCTGCGCAGTCCCGCGTCCCGGGCGACCGCCGGACCTCAGCGAGGCCCAGCCACCCGCGCAAGGGTAGCACGGCGCGCCGGGGACCGCTGTTGAGCTGCGGTGCTCTGTCTGTCAGGCGGCGCCTGCCCGCCTGAAGCGCGCGATGCCTCGGCGGGCCACGGCGCGAGCACGGCGAGCGCGAGCAGGGTCATCGGCACCGGCCAGTAGTTCCCCATGAAGGCGCGGCTGAACCAGAAGGTGCCCACGGTTACGAACGTCGCGGCGAGCAGGAAGGCCCTGGGGCTGGTCCAGCCCCGGCGCCACAGCCAGCCGGCGCCCACCGCCAGCAGCAGCAGCGTCGGGAGCGTGGTCGCCCAGACCGGCGCCGGGCCCAGCGGGTCGCGGATCACCCCGAGGGCGTGCAGCAGCACCGGCAGCCCCTGCCCGGCGATCGGGAACCGTTCGGCGCTCGCGCCGAGGTGGTAGAGGAGCGCGTCGTCCAGGAAGGCGGCCGGGTGCCAGAGCAGGAACGGCACCGCGGTGACGGCGGCGGGCAGGACTGCCGCGGCCGCCGCGCTGACGGCGGTCCGCCGGTCGAGCTCCCCGTCGCGGGCCCGGCGCGCAAGCCAGGCCGCGAACAGCACCACGGCCGGCACCACCAGCAGCTTGCAGGCGAGCGCGAGCCCGAGCGCGAGCCCGGCGAGCACGGTCCGCCGCCGGAACAGCGCCCAGCCCATGAGCGCGAGCCCACCCACCGCGAGGATGTCGTTGCTCCCCCAGCGGGTCCAGTAGAGCACCAGCGGGTTCAGAGCGACGCCGACGGCGAGCAGCAGGTCGCCGCGCACCCGCAGGCTGAAGCGGGCCATGCCGACGCCGAGCGCGAGCAGGACGCCGAGGTAGACGAAGCGGGCGTCGACCACGGGCGCGCCCGCCCAGAGCAGCGGGGCCTGCACCGGGACCTGGATGAGCAGGGTGGCCGGCCAGTACGGGTAGCGCTCCATGATCGGGTTGTCGATGAGGCGGTCACCGTAGAAGATCGGCATGCCCTCGACCAGCTCCGCGTAGCTCTCGGTGTACGGGTCGCGGCCCTCTAGGAGCGCCCGCACGGCCAGGTCCGTCACCGCGACGCCGCCGTCGTGGCCGTGGCTCATGGTCGGCTCGTCCTGGAAGGCGACGGCATGGTGGAGGCCGGGCAGGAGTCCCAGGGCCACGACCAGGACCAGCAGGGAGAAGACGCGGGCGGCGGGCGACGGCCTGGACTGGAACAGCACGACGGCGTGGAATGCGAGCGCAGGCACGGCCAGCATGCCGGCGAGCAGGTCGGCGACCCCGAACGGCAAGCTGGCCATCGCGGTCGCGGCCAGCACGGCGAGGAGCTCGACCAGGCGCCCGTCGACCGGTACCGGTACCGACGCCCGCGCGCCCTCCACGCTGCCGTCCATCCCCCGCCCGTCTCGGTCGGCCATTGGGGCTGAACCGTACGGGATCGCCCGTTGCCAGCACATCGCCAGCGGGTAGGGGTCTACCTGCGCACTTCTGCCGAGAACCGGGTCTGGGGCTCGAGCGGCGAAGCGGCAGCCCCGGCGCTCTTCCAGGCTCAGTCCCTCGGGGTGGTCGCCTCGGTGGTGCGGGCCAGGAAGTGGAGGAGCCGCAGCAACTCGTCGGGATCGAACGGCTTGGTCATGTAGTGGTCCACACCCGCGCTCCAGCCGGCGAGCGCGTCCTCGCCAGACGTGCGGGCGGTGAGCATGACCACCTTGAGCGCGTGCCGGGAGAAGCTGCGGCGCAGGACCTCGACCACCTGGTAGCCGTCCATCCGCGGCATCATCACGTCCAGGACGACCACGTCCGGGGGGTTCTCGGCCACCGTCTCGAGGCACGAGGGCCCGTCGGCCACGGCCTCGACCTCGAACCCCTCCGCCTCGAGGAAGACGACGAGCATGCCCCGGATGCCGTCGTCGTCGTCGCACACGAGGACCTTCGGGCCGCTCGCCACCCGTCCACCTCCGCTCGTCCGGACGTCCTGCGAGTTGCATCGGCAGGTCCCGGTCCGTGCTGAACGAGCCGGCTCAGGACGCGGCGGGCGCGCCGAGGAGCTTCCGGCTCTGCCGGATGTCCTCCTGCATCTGGGTTACCAGCTCGTCGACGCTGGCGAAGACCTCCTCGCCGCGGAGCCGGTGCTCGAACGAGACCGACACCCGGCGGCCGTACAGGTCGGCGTCGTAGTCGAGCACGTGCGCCTCCACGCGGAGCTCGGTGCCGCCGAACTGCGGGCTGACGCCGACGTTGGTGACCGCCGGCAGCCAGGTGCCGTCCCCCGGGGCGACGTGGCCGGCGTACACGCCCATGGCGGGCAGGGCGAGGCGGGTGGGCACGCCGACGTTGGCGGTCGGCACCCCCAGCGTCCGGCCGCGGCCGTCGCCCCGGTTGACGTGGCCCTCGAGGGCAAAGGGACGGCCGAGGGAGCGGGCGGCGGCCTGCACGTCGCCACGGGCCAGCTCGGACCGGATCCGGGTCGACGAGATCACCTCGCGTCCGTCGGTATGGAGGGTGACGCCCACGGCGTCCACGCCACGCTCCCGGCCCAGCGCCGCGAGCAGCTCGATGTCGCCCTGGGCCTTGTGGCCGAAGCGGAAGTTGGCCCCCACCACCACGGCGCGGGCGCCCATGACCTCGAACAGCACCCGGGTGGCGAACTCGCGGGCCGGCACCTGGGAGAGCTCCAAGGTGAAGGGCAGGACCAGGACGACCTCGACGCCAGCCTCGCCGAGCAGGGCGACCTTCTGGCTCAGGGTGGTGAGCAGCAGCGGGTGGCTGCCCGGCCGGAGCACCTCCATCGGGTGGCGGTCGAAGGTGACCGCCGCGGCCGGCACGCCCCGGGCGGCCGCCTCGCGGGTCACGTGGCCAAGCAGCGCCTGGTGGCCGCGGTGCACCCCGTCGAACATCCCCACCGTGACAACGGTGGGGCCGAGCCCGGCCGGCACCTGGTCGAGCCCGTGGTAGAGACACACCGTCATCAGCGCCCCACCTGCCCGCACGCCGCCCCGGGCGCGCCCGCCCGCGCCCGGCGCCCCTCCCCCCCGGGCACCGCCTGGGGTGCGCCCGCCCGCGCCCGGCGCCCCTCCCCCCCGGGCACCGCCTGGGGTGCGCCCGCCCGCATCATGCGAGCACGACCTTGGGGCGGGCACGGCCCGAGCCGTCCTGGATGACCGCGACCAGGTGGCCGTCCGGGGCGACGGCCGCGACCGGAGCGTCCAGGCCGGTCGGGGCGATCGTGCGGCCGGTGGCGAGGGCGGCCGCCTCGTCGGCCGAGACCGACCGGACCCCGGCCGGGGCCATGGCGGCGGCCGGGTCGAGCACGGCCGTGGCCAGCTCTCCCGTTGCCGCGAGTGACTCCAGCCGGTCGAGCGGGTACGCGGCCTGCTCGGTGAAGCCGCCCACCGCGGTGCGGCGCAGGGCGGCCAGGTGAGCCAGGCAGCCCAGGGCGCGGCCCAGGTCGGCGGCGAGCGCGCGCACGTACGTGCCGCCGGAGCAGGCCACCTCGACGGTGGCCAGCGGCCGGTGGCCGGGGACGAAGTCGACCAGGTCCATGGCGTGCACGGTGATCGGGCGGGCCGCCCGCTCGACGGTCTCACCCCGGCGCGCCTTGGCGTAGAGCCGCTCGCCGCCCACCTTGACCGCCGAGACCATGGGCGGGACCTGCTCGCCGGGCCCGACGAACCCGGCCAGGGCCTGCTCGACGGCCGCCCGGTCAAGCGCAGACGCGTCGGTGCTGGCCACGACCCTCCCGGCCGCGTCGAGCGTGTCGGTCTCCGTGCCGAACGCGACCGTGGCCAGGTAGCGCTTGGGCTCCATGGGCAGGTAGGGCAGCAGGCGGGTGGCCCGGCCGAGCGCGACCACGAGCACGCCGGTCGCCGGCGGGTCGAGCGTGCCGCCGTGCCCGACCCGGCGCTGCCCGGCCAGGCGGCGCACCCGCGCGACCACGTCGTGCGAGGTCATCCCGGCCGGCTTGTCACACACGAGCACGCCGTCGGTGGTCGCCGCCCCGCCGTCCCGGGCCCGACCTGGGACTGCACCCGCCGTGGTCACCGCGCCGGCCTGCCTACCCGACCAGCGGGCGGGCGGCCGTCGCGCCGGCCTCCTGCCCGGTCAGGGCCTCGACGATGGACCAGACGGTCTTCTCGACCCCGAGCTGGGAGGTGAACCCGGCCGCGAACGCGTGCCCGCCGCCGCCGAACCGGGTGGCCAGCTCGCCGACGTTGGTGCCGCCCTTGGAGCGGAGGGAGACCTTGTGGGCGCCGTCGGGCTGCTCCTTGACCACGGCGGCCACGTCGCTGGCGGCGTCGGTGCGCACCAGGTCGATCAGCCCCTCGGTCTGGTCCATGTCGACGCCGTGGCGGGTCAGGTCGGCCAGGGTCACCGCGGTCCACACCAGCGACGCCTCCGGGACCTGGGCGATACGGCCGAGCACGTCGGCGGCCAGGCGCAGGTAGCCGATGTCGTTGGTCTCGAACAGCGTCTTCGACACCTCGTACTGCTCCACGCCGGCAGCCAGCAGCTCGGCGGCCAGCAGGTGGGTCTCCGGGGAGGTGGCCTGGTACTGGAAGCGCCCGGTGTCGGTGACCAGGCCCGTGTACAGGCAGGTGGCGATCTCCTTGTCGAGCGGGAGGTCCAGGCGGCGGAGCAGCTCGCGGCAGAGCACGGCGCTGGCCGGGGCGGCCGGGTCGATGAGGTTCACGTCCCCGAACCGGGTGTTGGACGCGTGATGGTCGATGACCACGGTCGTGGCCGCGCCCTCGAAGGCGGGGACGAGGCTGCCGAGCCGGTCCAGGGAGCCGGCGTCGAAGCAGACGAGCAGATCCGGGTTGGCCGGCACTCGCGCGGGCGGGATCAGCCGGTCGAGCCCGGCGAGGAACCGGTACTGCGGCGGGACCACGAACGGCTCGGAGAAGCTCACGACCGCGTTCCGGCCCGCGTTCTCCAGGCCGCGCTGCAGGGCCAGGGCCGAGCCGAGGGCGTCCCCGTCCGGGTTGAGGTGGCAGGAGACCACCGTCTGGCCGGCCCCGGCGATGGCCGCGGCCGCGGCCTCCCATTCCTCCTGGCTGATGGACTCGGGCCTGGTGGTCATCGCTGCGACCCCTCCTGGTTCGGGGCGATCCCGGCCGCGGGCTCGGGGGCCTCGCCGCCGTCGTCGGTACCCAGCTCGGCAAGGAGCCGGTCGATCCGGGCGCCACGGCCAGGCACGTCGTCGAGCTGGAATTCTAGCGTCGGGGCGTGGCGGAGCCGAACGCGATGGGCCACGTAGGTCCGCGCCCGGACGGTGGCCTCGCTGAGCGTGGCTCCGGTCGCCGCCTGCTCCTGCTCGCCGCCGAGGACGGTCCAGAAGACGGTGGCGTGACGGAGGTCGCCGGTCATGCGCACGTCGGTCACGGTCACGAAGCCGAGCCGGCCGTCGGCCTGCTCCGCCTCGACCCACTCGCTGACCAGGCGCCTGACCGTCTCGGCCAGGCGCCTGGCGCGTGGGTAGCTTGGGGTTGCCATCTCGTCTCTCTCAGCCGTCCTCGGGTCCGTACAGGGTGATCGTGGAGTCGAGCAGCTCGACGCCGGGGGTCCGCTCGGCCTCGCGCTCGGCCGAGATCAGCACCCGGCGGGCATGGAAGCCCTCGCCGGCCACCGTGGCCACGGCCAGGGTGGCCCGCTGGCGCAGGTCCTGGTGGTCGACCTCGGCCACTGCGCAGTTGAGCCGGCGCAGGGCGGCCGAGAGCGACTTGATGACCGAGCGCTTGTCCTTCAGCGAGGTCGCGTCGGTCAGGCGCAGGTCGAGGCGGAGCAGGGCGACGAACATCTGGAAGGCTCGGCTCCTGGCGGAGCCTCAGCGTGGGATCTCCACCATCTCGTAGGCCTCGATCAGGTCTCCTTCCTTGACGTCCTGGAAGTGCTCGAGACCGATGCCGCACTCGTAGCCGGCCGACACCGAGCGCGCGTCCTCCTTGAACCTCCGCAGCGAGTCGACCCGCCCGTCGTAGACGACCACGCCGTCGCGGACCAGGCGCGCCTTGGCGCCGCGGGTGATCTCGCCCGAGGTGACGTAGGAACCGGCCACGACGCCCACCCTGGGCACCCGGAACAGCTGCCTGACCTCGGCGCTGCCGAGGGCGCGCTCCTCGAGCTCGGGTGCGAGCAGGCCGCGCAGGGCCTTCTCGATGTCCTCCACGACCTGGTAGATGACCGAGTAGAGGCGGATGTCGACGCCCTCGCGGGTGGCCAGCTCACGAGCGGCCGGGGTCGGCCGCACCGAGAAGCCGATGATGATCGCCCCGGCCGTCGCCGCCAGCGTCACGTCGTTCTCGGTGATCGCGCCGGCGCCCTTGTGGAGCACGCGCAGGCGCACCTCGGGCACCTCGAGCTTGTTCAGCGCGTCGTCGATGGCCTCGACCGAGCCCATCATGTCGCCCTTGACGACGAGCGGCAGCTCCTGCAGCTCGCCCTCCTTGATCCTGGCGAACAGGTCCTCGAGACGAGGCGCCTTGGTCGTGGCGATCTCGGCCTGGCGCTGGCGCGCCTCCCGGGTCTGGGCGATCGAGCGGGCCACCCGCTCGTCGGACACCGCCCGGACCTCGTCGCCCGCGCTGGGCGGGGCCGACAGGCCGAGGACCTGGACCGGGCGGGCCGGCCCTGCCTCGGCGACCTCCTTGCCGTTCTCGTCGAACATGGCCCGGATCCGGCCGAACGCCGTGCCCGCGGCCACCGCGTCCCCGACCTTGAGGGTGCCCCGCCGGACCAGCGCGGTGGCCACCGGACCGCGGCCGCGGTCCAGGTGCGCCTCGATGATGGTGCCCTGGGCGCGACGGTTGGGGTTCGCCTTCAGGTTGAGCTCGACGTCGGCGACGAGCAGCACGTTCTCGACCAGGGTGTCGAGACCCTGCTGCGTCTTGGCGGAGACGTCCACGAAGGCCGTCTTGCCGCCATACTCCTCGGCGACCAGGTCGTACTCGGTGAGCTGCTGGCGGACCCGGATCGGGTTGGCCTCCGGCTTGTCGATCTTGTTGACCGCCACGACGATCGGCACCCCGGCCGCCTTGGCGTGGTTGATCGCCTCGATGGTCTGCGGCATGACGCCGTCGTCGGCGGCCACGACCAGGACGGCCACGTCGGTCACGGCGGCGCCGCGGGCCCGCATGGCGGTGAACGCCTCGTGGCCCGGGGTGTCGATGAAGGTGACCAGCCGGCCGTCCTCGCCGGCACGGACCTGGTAGGCACCGATGTGCTGGGTGATGCCGCCCGCCTCGCCGGCGACCACGTCGGTGTGGCGGATGGCGTCGAGCAGCTTGGTCTTGCCGTGGTCGACGTGGCCCATGACCGTGACCACCGGGGGTCGCGGCTGCAGGTCCTCGTCGCGGTCCGGCTTGGCGTCCTCCCAGCCCTCGATCTCCTCGAGCACGTCGGCCTCGCTCGGGTCGACGATCTCGATGCGGGCACCGAGGTCCTCGGCGAGGAGCAGGACGGCGTCGTCGGACATCGACTGGGTGGCGGTCAGCATCTCGCCCATCTGCATGAGGTGGCGCACCAGGTCACCGGCGGGCCGGCCGAGCCGGTCAGCCAGGTCCTGCACGGTCACGCCCCGCGGCACGCGCAGGACGCCCTCCAGCGAGATGTCGAGCGCCGACTGGCCGATGGTCGGCGCCGGCGACGCCTCGAACTCCTCGCGCCTGCGACCACCCTTGCGCTTCTTCGGGCGCGGGCCACGGTAGCCGAAGCCACCCCGGCCCCCGCCGGGACCGCCACCCGGGCCGCCGCGGCCGCCACCCGGCGCACCGCGGCCGGCGCCAGCACCCGCGCCACCTGGGCGTCCGCCCGGTCCGGGCCGTCCAGCTCCGCCGCCGGGAGCGCCGGGACGACCGGCGCCACCCGCGGGTGGCCGGCCAGGACCGCCGGGACGACCGGCGCCGGGACCACCGCCCGGGGCTGGCCTGCCCTGGCCGGCGGGACCGCCGGGCCGTGGGCCCATGCCGGGCTGGCCGGGCCGGGCTCCGGGCTGGCCCGGCCGGGCTCCGGGCTGGCCCGGCCGGGCTCCGGGCGGGCCCGGCCGCGGACCCATGCCAGGCCGGCCGGGAGCGCCGGGCTGTCCCGGCCGCGGGCCCATCCCGGGCTGGCCCGGACGAGCGCCGGGCTGTCCCGGCCGCGGGCCCATCCCGGGCTGGCCCGGACGGGCGCCGGGCGGCAGGGGGCGGGCGGCAGGCGGCAGCGGGCGGCCGTCACGGCCGACTGGACGGGCACCGGGCGGCAGCGGGCGCACCCCGGGGGGCAGCGGCCGGCCCTGGCCGGGCTGGCCGCCCGGGGGACGGACGCCGGGCGGCAGCGGGCGCACCCCGGGGGGCAGCGGCCGGCCCTGGCCGGGCTGGCCGGCCGGGGGACGGGCGCCGGGCGGCCGCGGGCGCACCCCGGGCGGCAGCGGGCGCACCCCGGGGGGCAGCGGCCGGCCCTGGCCAGGCTCGCCGGGGCGGCCCTGGCCGGGCTGGCCTGGGCGAACCTGGCTGGGACGGGCCTGGCCGGGCTGCGGCTGGCGGCCCTGGGCGGGCGCGGCCGAGCGGCCCTGGCCGGGCGGCCCCTGTCCCGGCCCGGACGGGCTCTCGCCGCCGGACGTCGGACTCCTGCCCGCGGGGCCGGACGCCGGCCTTCTCGGGGACGTCTCAGCCGGGCGGCCACCACCTCGGACCGACGAGCGCAGGCGACTCGCGACGTCCGGCGTCACCGTCGAGGAATGGCTCTTGACCTCCACGCCCATGGTGGACAGCTTCGTGAGCAGGTCCTTGGACGGGACCCCCAGCTCTTTGGCAAGTTCGTAGACGCGCGGGTTGCTCAACCAGTTCTCACTTCCTCTTGATCACTCGACCGGGGGCTGCGCCGCCCGGACCCCTCATCGCCCTGGGGGGGCTCGTCAATGCGCCGCCCCGCTCCCCCGCTCACGCTCAGAGCGGTGCGCAACGCTTCGACGGCGGCCTCTGCCCCGGCCCCGCCTGGCAGCTTCAGCGCGCGGTGCAGGCTGCGCCGCTTGACCGCCAGAGCCGTGCAGGCCGGGTCGCCACACAGGTAGGCGCCCCGGCCGGCGGCCGAGCCGGTCGGGTCGTACCGGATCACGCCGTCCAGCGAACGGACGATGCGGTGGAGGGTGCGCTTGTCCGTGGAGACCCGGCACACCACGCAGGTGCGCTGGGGCACGGCCCTCCGGGCCGTCGCCGGACGACCAGTGGCCGCAGCCACGGGCCCTCCATCCCCACCGGACACTCGCACCATCCGCCGTCTCCTCCTTAACGCCGTGGACCAGGGTCGACATTCCCGCCCGGGGTGGTCAGCCTACCGCCACTCACGGCCGGACGGCCCGACCCTCCCGCTGGCTCGTAGACCCGGTCGGACGTCCGCTCGGCGGCCTGGCTCTCGCTCGAGATGTCGATGCGCCAACCGGTGAGCCGGGCGGCCAGCCGGGCATTCTGTCCTTCCTTGCCGATGGCCAGCGAGAGCTGGTAGTCGGGCACGACCACGTGGGCGGTCCGCTCCGCCTGGTCGATGCGGACCGACTTGACCTTGGCCGGGGACAGCGCCTCGGCCACGAACTGCGCCGGGTCGTCGGAGTACAGGACGATGTCGATCTTCTCGCCCCGCAGCTCGTTGACGACCATGCGCACACGCGACCCGCGCGAGCCGACGCAGGCGCCCTTCGGCTCCACGCCGGGCTCGTGGCTGGTCACCGCGATCTTGGTCCGGTGCCCAGGCTCCCGGGCCACGTTGGTGATCTCCACCATCCCCTGGGCGATCTCCGGCACCTCCAGCTCGAACAGCCGCTTGATGAGGTTCGGGTGGGTGCGCGACACCACCACCCGCAGTCCCCGCGCCGATCGGACCACGTCGGTCACGTAGACTTTGAGGCGGTCGTTGTGCTGGTAGTGCTCGCTCGGCACCTGCTCGGAGTGGGGCAGGTCGGCTTCGACCTTGCCGAGGTCCACGGTGACGTGGCGAGGGTCGCGCTGCTGCACGATCCCGGTGACGATGTCGCCGACTCGCCCCTCGTACTCCCCGAACGTGATGTCGCGCTCTGCCTCGCGCAGGCGCTGGACGATGACCTGCTTGGCGGTCACGGCCGCGATCCGGCCGAAGTCCGACGGCGTGTCCTCCCACTCGCGGATGACACGCTCGTCCTCGTCGAGCTCCTGGGCGTAGACGGTGACCTCGCCGGTGTCGCGGTCGACCACCACGCGGGCGTCATCTGGCGCGTTGGGCTGGCGCTTGTAGGCGGCGGCCAGCGCGCTCTCGAGCGCGCTGATGACGGTATCGAGCGCGATGCCCTTCTCACGCTCCAGGAAGCGCAGCTCGTCGATGGGGATGTTCACGTCGCCGTCCTCTCGTTGCCGGTGCCGACCCGACGCTGGCCCTGCTGACTGGGTGTCACCACGGCAACACAACCTTTCCCCGCACCACGTCGGACAGCGGCACCCGGAGCTGGCTGCCAGCAGCGGAGAGCGTCACCGCATCGTCGTCCACGGCCACCACCACACCCTGCACGAAGGCTGCCTCACCCTCCCCGGCCCCGGTCCGCGTCACCCGCACCTCGTGGCCGAGCTGGCGGCGGTAGTCCCGGGCCGAGTGCAGCGGCCGATCCAGCCCGGGGGTGGTGACCTCGAGGACGTAGCTCCCCGGCACCGGATCCTCGGCGTCGAGGACGTCGGACAGCTCCTTGGAGACCCGCTCGACGACGTCCGCCTCGACCGGCGCGTCGGCGTCAAGCACGACGCTGAGCACCGGGGACCGTCCCCGTCGGTGGAGCTGCGCCTCGAGCACCTCGATGTCGTGACCGGCGGCCACCTGCTCGGCCAGTTCCAGGACACGCGAAGGAAGCGTCGCCACGGTCGCTTACCTCCTCACGCGTCTACGTTGCTGGTCGCCCTCTCGATAGCGGCACCCATACCGGTCTGTCGGCGGGTGGCGTGGCCCGGACAAAATTGAAGTGGGCCAACGCCCACTTCGTTCGAAACACAGGTGTCACCCGCCGCCGACGAACGACAATACCACTCTCGCGCAGTGCGTAGCAACCTGTTCGAGGCTTCTGGCCTGCGCGTTTACCGGACCACCCGAGAGCCGAGCAGCCGCAGCCCGGTCGGCAGCCGGCGGACCGGGCAGCCCCATCCGGGTCGGCAGCCAGCGAGAGCCAGCGAGCCGAGCAGCCCCATCCGGGTCGGCAGCCAGCGGGTGCCGGCCCAGCCGCCGGGCGCACGCCAACCGCGGCGGGTCAGGCCGGGCGGTGGGTGGCCGGGCCGCGGTCGCCCTGCACCGCGGCGGGATCCGGCGGCGGGACCCGGCCGCGGGACCCGGCCGCAGGATCCGGCGGCGGGCGGGTGGCGGGATCCGGCGGCGGGCGGGTGGCGGGTCACTGGGCCGGGGCGCGTCCTGCCAGGTGCGCCAACCCCAGCGCCGGCCAGTCGGACACCAGCAGGACGGCGAGCTCGTACGCCTGCCGCCGCCAGCGCCCGGGCATCCGGTGCCAGGCGAACGGCCCCACCCGCAGCGCGGCCGCCCCGGTGGGCTCGTCCGGGAGCAGGAAGGCGCCGCGCGCCCAGGGCACACGGTCGAGCAGTTGGCCGGCGTCCAGACCCGCCGGTGCCCGGCTCACCACCAACGCCACCGGCCGGCCAGAGCTGGTCTTGGCCCCGAGGGCCGGGCCGAGCCCGGCCCGGCGGCCCGCCCTCGGTTCCAGGGTCGCTCCTGGCGCCCGGTCCTGGGGGCCGGTCACGAGCACGAGCTGGTCGGCGGCTGCGATCGCGGCCCGGGCGGCCGGGACGCCGAGGCCGGGCCCGCAGTCGACCACCACCGCGACTGGGTGGCGCGCGAGCCCGCGCAGCACCCGGGCCCACCCCCGCTCGTCGAACAGGCCCGCGTCGGCGCCGGTGGCACCCGGTCCCCCGGGCCGGGCGGGACCGCTGTGGGGCCGGGCGGTCAGGACCGCCACCCGGGAGCCGGCCCGGCCGAGGGCGGCGCGCAGCTCCGGCCAGGTGAGCGCCGGGTGCTCCAGTACGTCGACCAGGTCGTCGGCGAAGACCTCGGAGTCGAGGGCGAGGACCTCCATGTCAGGGGCGAAGACTGTGGGATCAGGGGCGGGGGCGAGGATCTGGGTGAGGGAACCGGGCCCGGGATGGAGGTCCACCGCCACGGTGGCGTTCTGCCCGCCCGCCAGCGCGGCCGCGAGCAGGGCAGCGACGCTGGTGCCGCCCACACCCGGGGCGGCCGAGAGCACCCCCACGCATGCGCAGCGATCGAGTACCGGCGCGGCCACGGCCGCCTCCAGCCTCCGCCCGTACCCGGTCGCCTGCCAGGCCTGCACGACCCTGGCGCCCGGGCCGCGACCGCAGCCGCCGACCAGCTCGTGCTCGTGACCGGCCCCCAGGACCGGGCGCCAGGAGCGACCCTGGAACCGAGGGCGGGCCGCCGGGCCGGGCTCGGCCCGGCCCTCGGGGCCAAGACCCGGCTCCACCAGCCCGCGGCGGACGAGCGCGCGCAAGGCGGTCACCACCCGCTCGCGCACCGGCGACGGCCCTGGGGGACCTGCGGTCAGGGCCACGCCGGCCAGGGCCGGGTGCGCACTCGGCGGGAGGGCTGCTGGGCGGACCGAGGCCGGGCGGGTGGCGGACGCCTCAGCGCAGAGGGTGAGGACCGCACCGTCTCCAATACCGGAGGCGGCCAGGGACCGCTCCGGCGGCAGGGGGACACCGTCGGCGCCAGCCAGCGACCAGGGCCCCACCACGTCAGGTCCCAGCACCGCGCTGGCCAGCGCGCCGAGCAGGCTGGCGACGGGCATGTCGGCGGGCACGGCGAGGTCGGCGGCACGCCCGCCCGAGGCGGCCACGGTGACGAGCAGGACCGCCAGGCTCACGACGGGCCCGGCCCAGCCGCCGGGGAGGCGGGCGGCACCCAAGCCACGCGGCCCGCCTCGACCGGCACCCCGGGCACCGGCGGGACCGGCTCCTCAGGCACCCGCGGGACCGCCACCCCGGGCACCGGCGGGGCTGGCACCTCAGGCACCGGCGGCGGTTGGTACGCGACCTGGACGAGCCCGCTCAGGGCGTCCGGGCGCACGAGCCAGCCCCGGCCGGGTGGCAGCGGGCCGGCCTTCAGGCCCCCGAGCACGGCGCCCTCCCCGGGGTCACCCCGCATGAGCAGGCCCGGGGTGCCGAGTTCCCGCAGGCGCTGGAACACCGGCTCGAACGCGGTCCGGGCGGTGCCGCCGACCGGCCGGGCGACGACGAGGTGCAGCCCCACGTCCCGTGCCTGGCCGAGCAGGTCGACCAGGGGCGCGAGCGGGTTGCCGGACGGGGTGGGCAGCAGGTCGTAGTCATCGACCAGGATCACGAAGCGCGGGCCGGTCCACCAGTCCCGGGCCAGCAGCTCGCGGCGGGAGAGCGAGGCAGACGGCAGGCGCCCGGCCAGGACGGGGTACAGGTGCCCAACCGCCTCGCTGGCCATGGCGGGCGTGCAGGCATACCCGTCCAGATGGGGACCCTCGGCCACGTCGATCAAGGTCCGGCGGTAGTCGATGACGAGCAGCCGTAGCTGGCCGGGCCCGTACCGCGTGGTCAGCCCCCGGGCCAGGAGCCGCAGCAGGCTGGTCTTGCCGCACCCGGCGTCCCCGAGAACGAGGAAGTGCGGCGCGGCGGTGAACAGGTCGAGCAGGACCGGCTCGAGCCGGTGCTCGTCGACCGCGAACGGCACGCCTGGTGGCCGCTCTGGCCCCGGAGCAGGCAGGTCAGCCTCGCGTACCAGGGCGGGGAGCAGGCGCAGCGGCGGGGCGGGCGGCCCGGAGGGGACTCGGCGTCCGATCTCGGCGGCGGCCCCGGCGAGCCCCGCGTCCCCTCCTGTGTCGCCGACCACGGGCAGGGCGGCCTGGAACTGGAGCCCGGTCGGGGTGAGGCCCCGGCCGGGCAGGGCTGGGAGCGCGGCGGCGGCCGCCCGGCCCAGCTCGGACTCGACAGGGTCGTTGAGCCGGAGCTCGATGCGGCCGCCGAGGTTGTCGCGGAGGGTGGCGCGCAGGTCGGCCCACCGGTTGGCGGCGACG
>DASYUT010000262.1 GCA_036000965.1 Actinomycetes bacterium | reverse complement strand
CTCGGCGTAGCGGGCCAGGGAGAAGATCAGCGTGATGTTGATGCTGCGTCCCTCGGCGATCATCGCCTGGATGGCGGGCACGCCCTCGCCGGTGGCCGGGATCTTCACGAACAGGTTCGGCTGGGCGATCCGCTCGTGCAGCTGGCGGGCGGCGGCGACGGTGGCGTCGGTGTCGCGGGCCAGTTCGGGTGCCACCTCGACCGACACGAACCCGTCGGTGCCGCCACTGGACTCGAAGGTCGGTCGCAGCACGCCGAGCGCGTCGATGATGTCGTCGACGATCAGGTCCCAGTACGCGTCCATCACCGGTCGCCCCTGGACGATGAGCGTCGCGAATTGCTCGTCGTAGGCGTCGGAGCCTTCGATGGCCCTGGCGAGGATCGTCGGGTTGGCCGTCACCCCCCGGATCCCGTCGGCCACCAGCCGGCCGAGTGTGCCGTCGCGGAGATAGAGGCGGGTCAGGTTGTCGAGCCAAGGACTCTGGCCCTGCTCGTCGTACAGACGCTGGAGGTTGGTCATGTCATCGCTCCTCTTGTTCGTCGTGCTGTCCGGGGAACACATCGGTGTCGGACTTGTGCCACACTGGATGGTCGCCGGCGGTCTCGACGTTGAAGCCGTAGTCGTAGACGAGGCTGCCACCGAACGTCGCGCCCACCGACACCAGCAGGCCGATGACGACCGACAGCACCGCGATCCCTACGGGCGTGACCGGCTTGGTGTGGTAGTCGTTCAGCCGCCAGGCGATGTCGGCCAGGGCGAGCACGGTGACGGTGATCATGATCGTGGCGTGGGTGTTGATCGTTCGCCGCGCCTGGGTGCCGGCCTCCGAGGACTTCCACGCGTCCCACAGGCCCGTCAACGCGGCGAACACCGACACCGCCGCCCCACCGATAAAGGTGTACGTGCCGGCGTGCCACAGCTCCCGGGCCCAGGTGTGGTCCTTGCCGGCGGCCGCCGAGATGACGTCGAACACGGCGGCGAGCACGTAGGCGGCGATCGGGAAGTCGGTCAGCGGAGGATGCAATGGTTTGCCCGACCAGCCCCGTAATCCCTTGAATGTGCGGCCCTTCAGCGTCAGCGTCGGGCGAACCGAGAACCTCCTCACGACGTCTCCTCGTTTCTCCACAGGCAGTGGATTATTGGGCTCTCACCGGCTGATGCCGACGAGAGCGAAGAACTCCTGCCGCGAGCGTGGGTCGCTGCGCAGCAGGCCGCGCAGGGCGGAGGTGACGGTGCGGGCGCCGGTGGCCTGCACGCCGCGAAGCGACATGCAGAGGTGCTCGGCCTCCACCACGACCCCGACGCCCTTGGGCTCCAGATGGTCCTGCAGCCAGTCGGCGACCTGCTTGGTGAGCCGCTCTTGGAGCTGCAGCCGGCGGGCGAACAGCTCGACCACTCGGGCCAGCTTCGACAGGCCCAGGATGCGGTCGGCGGGCAGGTAGCCGACGTGGGCGACCCCGACGAACGGCAGCAGGTGGTGCTGGCACAGCGACTGGAACGGGATGGCCCTGACCAGGACCAGCTCGTCGTAGCCTTCGTCGTTGGGGAAGGTGGTGGGGTTGAAGGCCACCGGGGTGAGCAGTTCGGCGTAGCCGGCGGCGACCCGCCGCGGCGTGCCCTGGAGCGGTTCGGAGGCCGGGTCCTGGCCGAGCGCGGCGAGCAGGTCGGCCACGGCGCGCTCGGCCCGCACCAGGTCGACCGTAGGCGTGCGGTCGACGACCTGCAGCTGCGGGCGGCTGCTGGGCGGCGTGGGCTCGTCGGGCAGTGGGCGGGCAACAGCGGACACGTCGGGTCCTTTCGGCTGCGGTAGGCCAAGGTGCATACAGGCCAGCGGCGTCGGCTCGGCGGCGACGCCGCTCGCCTGCTGCGCCCTCAGACCTGCGCGGTGTCGTGGGCGGGCCGGAAGGCGGTGGCGAGCCGGGCCAGCGCCAGCGCCGCCAGCAGCAGGCCGAGGTCCCGCAGGGCGATGTCGTAGTGGCTGCCGAGCAGCAGCAGGTTGGCGATGATGCCGGCCAGCCAGGCGGCGACCAGGTAGCCGCCGACCTTGGGCCGGACCGCCACGACCAGCCCGGCGGCGACCTCGACGACGCCGACGGCGAGCATCGCGCCCGAGGCGCTGCCGGGGAGCAGGCGGTCGACGGCGGGTGCCAGGTAGGTGGTCCAGTCGGCCAGCAGGTTGGTGAACTTGTCCAGGCCGAACAGGATCGGGGCGGCGACGAAGCCGGTGCGCAGGGTCAGGTAGGCCTGGTAGGCGGGGTTGTCGAGGGCGGCTGCGGTGTGGGGACGGGCGGTGGTGGCCATGCTCCCTCCTCCTGTATCGAAAATACTTCTTTGTTATAGAGCTTCGGAAGGCTAGCTGTCAAGAAGTGTTTGTTTTAGAATGGAGGTATGAACCCCGCGAACGTTGATCAGCAGCTCACCGGCCTCAGCGGGCTCGGCGACCCCCTCCGTCGTGCCCTCTACCGACACGTGGCCGAGCGTGGCATCCCCGTCAGCCGAGATGACGCCGCCCGCGCGGTCGGCATCAGCCGGCCCCTGGCCGCCTACCACCTCGACAAGCTGGTCGACGACGGCCTGCTGGAGGCCCGCTACCAGCGCCGCAGCGGCCGCCGGGGACCCGGCGCCGGCCGCCCGGCCAAGCACTACGTCCGCGCCGACCGTCAGATCGAGCTCAGCCTCCCCGCCCGCGACTACGCCGCCCTGGCCGAGCTTCTCGCCCGCGCCGTCGAAGCCGACCAGTCCGGCGCCGCCCAGGCCGCGCTCAACCGCGCCGCCGGCAGCCTCGGCGCGGAACTCGGCACCGAGGCAGCCACCCACATCCAGCCCGGTGGCGACCCTGCCCGCGTCCTCGCGGCGCTCCGCCAGGCGCTGGCCCGCCGCGGCTACGAGCCCTACGACGACGCCGACGGCACCATCCGGCTCCGCAACTGCCCCTTCGACCGCATCGCCGCCGACCACCGCGATCTGGTCTGCGGGGCCAACCTCGCCATGCTCCGGAGCCTCACCGACCACCTCGACGCCGACCCGCCCGTCCGGGCCGTGCTGGACCCGCAGCCCGGGCGCTGCTGCGTCGCCTTGGCCCGCGAGGGCTGACCTCGCTGGACCCACCCTGAGCCGGCGCCGCCGCTGGGGCTGGGCCCGCGCCCGGAGCCGCTGCGGCTGCGGTTGGCGCTGGGCGACCGGATCTTGCTGTACACCGACGGGGCCAGCGAGGCGCGCACCCGGGGTGGGTTCTTCCCGTTGCAGGCCGCGGCGGCGTTCGCGCTGGTCAGCGCCGACCTGGAAGCGGGGCTGGAATCGCTGTGGCCGCCCGGCGGCTCTGGCCGCGGGCCAGCAGCGACGACGCCTGGCCCTCGGCGGCCCCAGGGACCTCGCGGACCTTCGCGGGTCCGGCGGTGTCGTTGACGGTTGCGCGGCCGGGTGGTCACATTGGACGCATGGAGAAGCTGTCGCTCGAGGCGCTTGCGCG
>DASYUT010000261.1 GCA_036000965.1 Actinomycetes bacterium | reverse complement strand
CCCCGAGAACGTGTTCCACAACAACAAGAACATCCAGCCCAGCACGCCGGCGCAGTGATCGCTCACCGCATCAACTCGTGTCGCGGACCCCAGACGCGACCGCCCCACAACGCCGGCTGGGCGGCGTTGCAGAGAGTCGCCGACCCGGGTTGCGCTGCCTGCCGCGAGTGCGCCCGAACGACGGCTGGGGGCGCGCCGAGGACGCGCCAGAAGCTCCGTCGAGTAGCGCTGCTCTGCGGTCCAAGGAGCCGCGTTGCCCGGGTCGGCTTCCCACGAGACGCCGGGGAAGCTCCTGGATCTTCTACCGGATCTTCTACCGGATGACCCGACAGCGGCCGGTTCGAGGTGGCAGTGTCCAGCGCTTCGCCGCTGTGAAGTCCCAGGTCAGCGCACCTGTGCGTCAGTTGCCGACACCCGCCGTCATACCGACCAACCAACTCGTAACCGCCAGCTTCACGGCGTGGTACCGGTTCGCGGTCGCGCGGGCGTGGCTGGCCGCCATGCGCCTGCTCCCCTGGCCACTGATAGGGTTTGTGAACGACGCCCACCACCGGGGGGTGCTGCGCCAGACCGGGGCGGTCTACCAGTTCCGCCACGCCCGCCTCCAAGACCACCTTGCCGATATCAGCCCGGCATCCCACACCGACCGCTGACCATCACCGATGCTTCCCCGGAACTCGCTCATTGGTTCGTGCTGGACAGGCAACCACGCACGGGTTCCACGGCTGACACGCTCAGGAATCCGGGAACCCGCGCGCATTCAAGGGCAGCGCGGTCGACGTGATCGTGTGGCGGACCGGCACCGCCCGGCTGCTGCCCCGGCTGCTCAAAGGCCGCCGCAGCGGCCCGGTGTTCCTCACCGACCGGCGCGCCCGAGTCCAGCTCCCACCCAGCGACCTCGACCCCGATGGCGGCCAGGCCCGACTGTCGTACCGCCGCGCCGCCGAGCTGTTCGAGCAGGCCACCCGGCCCCTGGCCAACCCGGGCATCATCGATCCGGCGCAGCTGGAGCGGCGGGGCGGCTGGTCGCTCCACCAATTGCGGCACAGCGCGCTCACCCATGCCGCCGAGGACGGCGCCAACACCGCCACCCTGCTCAGCTACTCGGGGCACACCGCGGTCGCTTCGCTGGCCCGCTACGCCCCGTCTCCCCGGAGGCTCTGGCCCGCTGGCAACAGCAACGCGATCCAGCCCGTCGCCGCCTCTAACGCAATCGTCGCAACGACGCAACTCTCTATGCATCGTGTTCCGGGCGAGTGCTGGTGACACCGACCCGAGCGGGAAGGCCTCCCTGTGGCCCCTGTCAGCCTTATACCTACCGCCAAAACCGGTTCCGAAGTTCCCCGACCCCCGATACGGCGTCGACGTACTGCGGCGGTGAGCCGGACAATGGGACCGTGCCTTCGGTCGAGCGACGCGCTGAGGGGAGGTCGCCAGCTGTGCGAGCGTCCCTTGTGCGCAGCGGTCAGGTGCAGCCGGAAGAAACCGAGCCTGTCGGCGACGAGATCCGGGTCGCGGTGCAGCTGCTGGCGGCCGGTGCACCGAACCGGCAGGTCGAGTCGGTGTGGGACCAGATCCTCGCCCGGCTCGCACAACGACGGGCGTCCCCCGCCCAACGGGCGCAGGTGCTCACCGACGCCGCCGGTGTACGGATCCGACTCTATGAACGGCACGGCGACCGGCGACTGCTGGACAAGAGCATCGCCCTGCTGGAGGAGGCGGTGACGCTTGCTCCGCAGGGGTCGGTACCGGACGCGCTCGCCTCAAGCTACCTCGGCGTGGCGTACGGTCACCGCTTCGACCTCACCCGCGAGCCCCGTGACCTGCGACGCGCGGTCGAACTGGCCAACCGCAGCATCAAGGCGACCTCCACCGCGGATTTCCGGGCACCGATCTACGTGCTCAACCTCGGTGTGCAGTCGGTGCGCGTGTTCGACGAGACGGGCAGCGGCGAGGCGCTGGAGGGTGCGATAGGGGTGCTGACGGAGGCGGCGAAGACCCGACCCGGCTCACCGGTCCACCGCAGCGCCGCGGCGCTGCTCGCCGACCTGTACCTGGAGCGGTACAGTCGCGACCTGCGCCCGTCGGACCTGGAGCGGTCGAAAGCATGGGACCGCCTGGCGAACCCTCTCGTGTAGGGGGCGGTCACAGGATGACCAGGACGCTGACCGCCACGAGCAGCACACCGATCACCTGGAACGCGACGGCCGCCACCAGGAGCCCGGCTTTCACGTCGTTGACCCGTTGACTGTCGGCCAGTTCGACCAGCCGGGAGATCGCCGTCTTTTTCCGGGCGAAATCGTTGTCGTGCTTCCATAGCTCGGGTAGCTGCCGGGCGAGTTGGACCGGGTCGGTCAGCCTGGTACGGCGCGGAACGTACGTGCCGATCGCGAGCATGGCGCCGATGACGAAGGCGACCGTGGCGACCGCCAGCAGCTTGCGTGGGCCGCTGCTCAACACGAAGCTCTGCTGCTTGGTGGCCAGGGCTGACAGGGCGAACAGGAGCGTGACCAGTGCGCCCGAGGAGGTGATCACCGACGCGCCCCGCGCCTCGAGGGACGCGCGGCGGGCGTCCTCAGTGGTCGCCAGCTCCTTGACGTAGTCGGGGAAGACCGTCTGCTCGGCCTGGCTGTCAGCCACCGGAGCCAGCCGCGGGTCTACCCTCGTCCCGCCCGGCGGCGGTGCCGTCCTCGGCATCGTCGTCCACGCCGCTCCGGTCGGTGCCGTCACGACGGCCGAAGAGCCAGCGTGGCTCTCCGTCGCGGCGGCCACCTCGCAGTTTTCTGATCGTCGGAAGGGGACCCCACGGATCGTCGGTCGCGGGGTCATCATTGTCGGACGTGCCCGGCTGCACGGGCGACTGATCCATACCCGCCACCTCGCTTCGCACGGCTCACGCCGCTCTACTCGCTGAGTGCCACGACATCTTACCCTTTGGTGATGAGCCTCGTTTCGGACCTGCTCCTGCCAATGCGGTGGCGGAAGTATCGAGCATTTCTCGACCGCCACGAGGGGGATCTGCTCGCCGACAGCGTCGACGGTCAGCTTGCGGTCATCGCCCACCGCTACCGCACAGACATCGACTTCGCCGAGCGCATCGGCGTGGTCCGCCAGTGTCTGGAGCTGGGGCGCTTCGACGGCTTCGACGGGCGCCGCCGGCCGCTGTCGTATTACTTCAAGGGCTTCTTCGGGCCGCACGGACAGATGCGGGAATGGGTCGCACCGCAGCCGCCCGAGGACGAGCCCGATCCGTTCCTGGGGCAGCTGTCGGCCGTGATGTCCGCCCTGCTGGTCGCGCCCACCTGGGAGCTGCGGCGGCGGATCCTTCTCGGCTACCCGCACCTGGTCCACGAAGGCCATCTGGAGGCCAGCCTCACGCCGTTGCGCGAGCAGGACAGCTGGACGGAGGTCGCCGATGCGCTGCTCGCTGTCGTGGCGGCCGCCCGTGCGGGCCGGCTGCAGGAGGCGGTCTGGCATGCACCCGCGACCGCCTTCGTCCGGGTCACCGACGACGGGCAGGCCGAGCAGTTCACCGTGGACGAATGGCGGCAGCTGGCTCTTTTGCAGTACGCCGAGACGCCGGCCTGGCACCGGCGGCGCGAGCTGCTCAATGAGTACCGGGACGTTCTGCTCGCCCCGGGCGGGGAGCTCGACGAGCGGCTGGATGAGGTGTGGGACGCCATCGGGGAGTCGGTGTCGCAGCCTTCGCTGGGCGTCGCCCGGGGCGTATTCGACGATGCTCGCCGCCACGGCGTTGACGCAGCGTTCACCGGTCCGTTGCCGCCCACCCAGGTACTGATGGCCGACGCGGTCTGGGCGTTCGGCGCCAGCGGCGGCGGCCTGCGGCGGATAGCCGATCTTCGCCGGCTCGCGCACTTCTACGATCCCGGCGTGTTCCCCACGTTCCATGCCCGGGTCGCCATCCAGCTGGCGCATGCGCTGCGCGCCCGTACCGAGGGAGAGCTGCAGGCCGTGTTCACCGAGGACGCCGTGCGTTGGGCCCGCGCCGCCGTCAACGATGTGGCCTTCGCCGACGGCGCCGAGCTGTGGCGCGAGGCATACCGGGCGCTGGGCGCGGCGCATCGCGACCGCATCCGGGGGGAACCGGCGCGGCACGCCGAGGCGGCGATCGGATGCTTCGAGAAGTCGCTTCGTGCCGCCCTGGCGGCAGGCGAGCGCCGGGAGTCGGGCGTGGACGCCGTCGAGCTGAGCATGTGCTATTTCGGCCGGCAAATGGGGTCCCGCACGGACAACGTCGAGCTGTCGATCAGGTACGCGCGGCAGGGTCTAGTGGCGCTGCGTGACGCGGATCGGGACGTCCGGGTGTGGGCGCAGGTGCAGCTGGCCACCGCGCTGACCCAACGCCACCTGGGCCAGCAGGAGGAGAGCCGAGCGGCGGCGGCCGAAATCTACGAGAGCGCCCTACGGGAACTCTCGGCGGAGGAGGATCCGCGCACCTGGGCCGGGGTCAAGGTCAATCTCGGGTCGCTCTACTCAGTCATGGGAAGCCGGTACGCTGACGCCGCACTGAACCACCTCACCGACGCGCTGACCGTGCATCGGCGCGACACCGACGCGTATGGGTGGGCGCAGACCCAGCGCGCGCTGGGAGTGGCTTACGTCCGCAACCGGGGCGACGAACCCGACGGGCAGGAGCGCGCGAAGAGCCACTTCGCGGCCGCTCTGGAGGTCTTCACCGGCGAGGCCTTTCCCGCCCTGCGTCGACGCTGCCTGGTGGAATCCGGCGGCGTCTCATTCCGGCAGCGGCGCTGGGCGGAGGCGCTGGAGAAGCTGCAGGAGGCGATCGCGCTCAGCGACTACCTGCGGGACGGGCTGCGCACCGAAGAGGGGCGGCTGGCGGAAAGTGCCGACATGCGGGGAGTCTACGAACGAGCCGCGTACTGTCACGTGCGGCTGGGCCGGCCCGCAGAGGGCCTGCAGCTCATCGACGCGGGCAAGACGCGGGGTATGCGGGTCGTCATCGGAGGTGAGATTCCCCCCGTGCTCTCGGTGGAGAACATCCGCGCGATCGCAGACCAGGAGCCGGTCACCGTCATTCCTCTGGTCACCTCCCAGGGTTCGTGCATGTTCCTGTTGACCAGTGACCCGGCCGAGCCACCCGAAGGCCGCATCGTCCCGCTGCCGGACCTCACCGACGCCGACATAACCGACCTGCTCGACGGCACCGAGCAGACCATCGGCTGGCTGTTCGCCTACCGGGGCTGGCGGCTGCTCCACGACGAGCTCGGCAACGGCGATCAGGAAACCGCCGACCGGACGGAGGCCGCGTATCGGCAGGCCCACCAGACCTGGGCCACCACCATCACCGAGGGCTGCGCGACCCTGTGGCGGCGGCTGATGGCGCCGCTGTCTGAGGCCCTCACCGATGCCGGCGTGCCAGCCGGGACACCGGTGCGGATCCTGCCCTCGCGAGGCCTGTACCTACTACCCCTGCATGCCGCCTGGCGGATGTGCGACGGTCGCCCACGCGCATTCCTCGAGGATCATCCGGTCAGCTACGCCCCCAGCATGTGGGCACTGGCGCGCGCCCGCGCGGGGCGGGAAGAGCGGGACCTGGCGGACGAGCGGCTCCTCGTGGTCGTCGACTCGACCGGCACGCTGCCCGACGCCGAGACCGAGGCCGACGGCATCGCCGCGGTGTTCGGCTCCGCGGCCACCCGGGCGGCGTCCGCAGCCGTCGTCGAGGACCTCCCCGCGGCCGTTCATGGCGTGACCTACCTGCACTTCGCCTGCCACGGCAGCTACACGTGGGGCGATCCCACCGCGTCCGGCCTGGTCATGGACGCCGAGCGGCTGCTGGCGGTTCGCGAGATCGCCGCGCTGCCGCTGGGTAGCACACGGCTGGTGACGCTGTCGTCCTGCGAGAGCGGGATCATCGACGCCGACCAGGTACCCAACGAGTACCTGGGGCTGGGTGGCAGCTTCCTGCGCGCGGGTGCGGCCACCGTGGTCAGCAGCCTCTGGAGCGTCGACGACGAATCCACCGCTGAAATCATGGCGGGGTTCTACCGGTACCTGCATCATGACAAGCTGGGTGTGGCCGAGGCGTTGCGTCGCGCGCAGCTGGACACGATCCGTGGCGGGCGGTTCCGCCATCCGTTCTTCTGGGCACCCTTCGTCGCGGTCGGGGCATGCTGAGGCGAACCTCAGCGCTGCTGGGCGGATGCGACGCACCGCCCTGCCGCGTCCGAGCCGCCAGCGCGGCGGCCTGTCGCGCCAGATCGAGGCGATCCGCGACGCGGTCGAGCTGCCGTTCCTGCATGCCGACCTGTACCTGGAGCACCAGCTCAAGCCGCCCAAGGGCATCCTGCTGTAGCCCGCCGGGCTGCGGCAAGACGCTGATCGCCAAGGCGGTGGCCAACTCGCTCGCCAAGGCGGTAGACCCAGCCGCGCCAGTCGCCGGCCAGCAGCGGCGGGATCGTGGCGACCAGCACGGCCAGGGCGACCATCGCCGGGGTGTAGATGGCGCCGAAGCGGTCGGCGAAGCGCTGCGCGCGGCCCTTGTGGGCCTGGGCCTGCTCGACCCGGCGGATGATGGGGGCCAGCATGGTGTCCTGGTAGGGCGTGGTGACCTTGAGGCTCAGCGCGCCGGTGCCGTTGACCGATCCGCCGAACACGCTCGTGCCAGGGGTGACCTCGACGGGCAGGGACTCGCCGGTGACCGGGCTGTGGTCGACCGCCGAGGCGCCGGGATGATCACGCCGTCGGTGGGCAGCCGCTCCCCGGGCCGCACCAGCACCACCTCGACCCCGGCCAGCAGACCCTGATCGAGGTCACCTTCCGGACCGCGGTCGACGGCCCCGGCCGCCACGGTGAGGCGATCGACGTGCTCGCCAACGACCCGCGCCTGCCGCACCACCGCCCGCCCTGCACGATGTGTGGTTCCTGATCACCGTCAGGTGAGCGCCGCACCGGCGAGCCGCTCCGCTCATCGTTGCGCCGAACTGACCAGCACGCTCATCGACGCGGCTTTCGAGGCCGGGTCGCGCCACTGGCGGCGGGAGGCCACGGTCCCGGCAGGCGGTTGACCTCTGCCATGAGCTCCCGGTTGGTCGCCCTGGCGGCCTCCAGCTCCTCGGTGCGCTCCTGGAGCTGCTGGCGCAGATCCGCCGTGGTCTGCTCGAGTTCGCCGACGCGACGGCGCAGCGCCTCGGTCTGGTCTGGGCCGCCGAGGCCGCTGGCGCGGAAGATCTCCTCGCCGAGCGCGTCCGACAGGCGTCTGGCGAGCTTGGCGTTGTGGCGGCGCAGCCGCTCGTTGTGGGCGCGGAGGTTGGCCAGGTCGGCCAGCCGCGACTGGCGGCTGGCCTGGGCGGCGCGCGGCAGCGAGGCGTCCGGCGGTGCCTGGGCGGCGCGCGGCAGCGAGGCGTCCGGCGGTGCCTGGGCGGCGCGCGGCAGCGAGGCGTCCGGCGGTGCCTGGGCGGCGCGCGGCAGCGAGGCGT
>DASYUT010000260.1 GCA_036000965.1 Actinomycetes bacterium | reverse complement strand
CGCGGCGCGGGCGCACAATGGCGGCCAAGCGGGACCCATTGGTGAGGAGTGAGCGAGCGCATGCAGACGCCGAGGCCACCGGCTGTCGCGGTCGGGCTTGTCGCCCGGGACCCGGGCGGGCGCCTGCTACTGGTACGCAGGGGCAACCCGCCCGCCCAGGGCGCCTGGTCCCTGCCGGGGGGGCGGGTCGAGGCGGGCGAGACCCTGGCCGTGGCGGCCGCCAGGGAGCTGCGCGAGGAGACCGGGCTCACCGCGCGGATCGGCGAGGTGGCCGGCGTGGTCGAGCGCATCGGGGAGGGCTACCACTACGTGATCGTGGACCTGTGGGCCGAGCTGGACGGTGCCGAGCCGGTGGCCGGGGACGACGCCGTCGCGGCACGCCTGGTCGACCAGGCCGAGCTGCCCAGGCTCGACCTGAGCCCCGGCCTGGGCGAGTTCCTGGCCGGGCTCGGCTGCTGGCCGGACGGCGCTCCCCCGCCCGAGCCGTACCGTCCGGGGTGATATCACGGGGACTGCCAGACAGTGTGCTGCCATTTTTGCGTCTCCGCAGCGCAAACGGCCAAGAAGCCACGTCCTTCGGCCGTCCCCGTAGGAAACGCCCGTCACGGTCCGCCGCTACCATGACTCGGTCGAGCGGATTCGGTCGAGCGTGTCCCGGCCTTCAGTTGAGGCGGGAAGAGGATGTCGAGCTGAGCCCATGCCGGAGCTTCCCGAGGTCGAGGCGGTCCGTCGGCAGCTCGAGCCGGAGCTGCGCGGCCGGCGGGTGCTGCGGGTCTGGGCCGACGCTCAGCGCCGCTTCCACGCCGTGGAGCGGCTCACCGACCGCCGGGTCGAGGCGGTCGGCCGGCGGGGCAAGTTCATCCTCTGCCCCCTGGACGCCGGGCTCGAGCTGGTCCTGCACCTCGGCATGACCGGGTCGCTGCACTTCGGCGTGCCCGACGGGTACGCGCGGGCTCGGCTCTCCCTGGACGACGGCCGTGAGCTGGTCTTCCGCGACGTGCGCCGGTTCGGCTGCGTCGCCGTGGTCGAGGCGGGCGGCTACGGGCCGCTGCCGACGCTGGCCCGCCTCGGCCCGGAGCCGTTCTCGGACGACTTCGACCCGGACCGGTTCGCCCGCGAGCTGGCCGCGACCCGCTCGCCCGTCAAGCCCCACCTGCTCTCCCAGCGCCCCGTGGCCGGGGTCGGCAACATCTACGCCGACGAGGCGCTCTGGCTCGCCCGGATCCATCCGGCCTCCCGCCGGGTCGGGCGGCAGCGCGCCCACGCCTTGCACGCCGCGATTCGCGAGGTGCTCGCCGCGGCCCTCGTCCGGGAGGGCACCACCTTACGCGACTACCGGATGCCGAACGGCGAGAGCGGCCGCAATGCCGACTTCCTGACCGCCTACGGCCAGGCCGGCCGGCCCTGCCCTCGCTGCGGCACCGCCCTGGCCAAGATGGTCCTCGGCGGTCGCGGCACGACCTTCTGCCCCGCCTGCCAGCGCCGCTGACCGGGTCCGGGCGACCGCCGGGAGGTCAGCTCGAGCCGTCGAGACGGTCCAGGCGGCTCTCCTCGGCGTCCAGGTCGTGGCGGACCTTCCCGACCACGGACGGGCTCACGCCCTCCTCCCGCTGCAGGCGGCGCAGCTCCTCGTGCTGGGCCCGGAGCAGCTCGCGGGCCAGGCGCCGGTAGGCGGCCACCCCGTCGGCCCGGTCGTCGTCGGAGTGCCTGGCCAGGACCTCGGCCCTGGTCCGGTACCGGTGGCGCAGCCGGTCGACCAGCTCGGGCGGGACGTCGCTGGTCTCGGCCTCGAGCTGGTCGAGCCGCACCAGGGCCGCCTCGGCCACGCGGGCCATCGCGTCGGTCTCCTCGCGGGCCCGGCGCTCGCTGGGCTCGGCCACCCCGAGCCGGGCGATCAGCGCGGGCAGGGTCAGGCCTTGGCCGACCAGGGTCACCACGATGACCGAGAAGGCGAGGAACACGACCAGCTCGCGCTCTGGGAAGGGCGCGCCGCCTGCCACCTGCCTGGGAATGGCCAGCGCGAGCGCGAGCGACACCACCCCGCGCATCCCGGCCCAGGCCAGCACCGCGGTCGCCCGCCAGCCCGGCCAGGGGTCGCGCTCGCGCAGCCGGGTCGAGAGCCGGCGGGGCAGCCAGGCGGCCGGGAACACCCAGAACGGCCGGACCGCCACGACCACCAGGTTCAGCAGCAGCGCGTCGGCGAGCAGGCCGGTGACCGAGCGGCCACCAAGGCCGGCCACCACCTCCCGGAGCTGGAGCCCGATCAGGATGAACGACAGCCCCTCGAGGATGAACACGAGCATGTCCCAGACCTGCTGGCGCTGGACCCGGCCGGCCGAGGTGATGGCGTCCCGGCTGTGCTGGGACATCCACAGGCCGCAGGCGAGCACCGAGAGCACGCCCGACGCCCCGATGCGCTCGGCGGCCAGGTAGGCGGCGAACGGGATGAGCAGGTTCACCATGTTCTCGACCGGAGGCTCCCGGACCCGGCGCAGGACGTGGTGGCCGCCCCAGCCCGCCGCGACCCCCAGGAGCGTCCCGCCGACCCCGGCCAGCAGGAGCCGGCCCCCCGCCTCGGCCAGCGAGAACGTGCCGGAGACGGCGGCCGCGACCGCCAGCTTGTAGGCGACCAGGGCGGTGGCGTCGTTGAGCAGCCCTTCGCCCTCCAGGATGGTGACGATCCGCTGCGGCAGGCCGAGCCGCTCGGCGATGGCCACGGCGGCGACCGGGTCGGGCGGGGCCACGATGGCCCCGAGGGTGAACGCGACCGCCCACGGCAGCCTGAACGCGGCATGGGCGAGCACGGCCACGCTGCCCATGGTGACCAGCACGAGCCCGACGGCCAGGAGCGAGATCGGGCGCAGGTTGGCCCGCACCTCGCGCACCGGGATGTGCAGCGCGGCCCAGTACAGCAGCGGCGGCAGGAACACCAGCAGGGTCAGGTCGGGGTCGAGCTCGACCCGCGGGAGACCCGGCACGAGCCCGATCCCGATCCCGATGACCACGAGCAGGATCGGGTGGGGCACGCGCGTCCACGGGGCCAGCGCGACCACCACCGCGATGGCGGCCAGGAGCCCCAGCAGCAGCTCGACCGGTTCCATGCCGAGACCTTGCCCCTCCCGCTGCCGCTTGTCGAGGCGAGCCGGACCAGGCCCGGGCCGAGCTGGTCCGCCGCTACCCTGGCCTGCTACGGCCCTTCCACGGCCGATCACTTCGCGGAGTGGGCGGGCAGGTTGCCCATCAGCGGGGGCGGAGCCAGCCCGGCGCTCCCGGCCCGCCGGCCTCGGGCGGGTCCGGGCCGCCGAGCTCGACGTGGCTGACGACCGCGCCGCCCTGGCCGAGGGCGAGCGGCCAGACGTGCAGCGCGGCGCGGCGGGCCTCCCCGCCGGGCGTGGCAACGGCGTACTCCATGGACAAGGCCCGCTCGGCGCCGTCGAGCACGGCCCGGATGCCGGCCATGGCCCGGACCGCGTCGGTCCCGGCCGGGCCCATCGCCCGCGCGCACGCCTCCGGGTAGCTCATGCCCACCCCCGACCAGAGCACGTCGCCGCCGTGCTGGGCGGCTCGCATGGCCCAGGCCTGGTTGACGCTCACGATCGTGCCCTGGCCGTCGAGCACGGCCACGGCGGCGGGCAGGGAGTCGAGCACGGCCCGGCTCAGCTCCTCGCGCGCCTCCAGCTCGGCCTCGATCCGCTTGCGCTCCACCGCATAGCGGATCGACCGGCTGACCAGGGCGCCGTCGACCTGCCCCTTCATCAGGTAGTCTTGGGCGCCCCGGTGCACGGCCTCCACAGCCAGCCCCTCGTCGTCCAGGCCGGAGAGCACGATCACCGGCACCGCCGGGGCGGCCACCCGGACCTGGAGCATCGACTCGAGCCCGGCCGCGTCCGGCAGCCACAGGTCGAGCAGGACGCAGGCGACCCCGGCGGACAGGTACGGGTAGGCGTCGGCGAGCCGCTCGACGTGCACGATCTCGAGCGGGGCATCCAGCTCGACCGGCCAGGCGGTCTCCAGCATCTCCTGGACCAGGCGGGCGTCGGACGGGCTGTCCTCGACCACCAGCACCCGGAACGGCTCGCCCCAGCGCGCCGGGGTCCAGGCGGCGTCGCCGGCCACGGTACCGGTGGCCGTCTCCGGGCGCGCTCCGGGCAGGACCCAGGACATGGAGCCTCCAGTCGGGCGGACGGGTGGGTCTCCGCTAGGTTCGGCAGATCGCCTAGGATCGTTGAGCCCGGCCTCGTACGCTTCAGGCGGATGGGCCTCGCGCACCGGGCGGGGCCTCGCGCACCGGGCGGGCGGGGCCTTGCGCACCGGGCGGGCTGGGCCTTGCGCGCCGGGCGGGCTGGGCCTTGCGCGCCTCAGCCAGCGGACGCTTCAGGCAAGGGGGGCCTCGCGCGCCCCAGGCCAGCGGTCAGGTACAGGCAGCCTGCGCCGTGCCGATAACAGACCGGAGAACCAGCGAGGGTGGGAGCATGCACGGAGCGGAGCGGGCGGAGACCGGGCGGGAGCTGGCGGCATACGCGGCCGAGCTCGAACGCAGCAACCGGGAGCTGCGGTGGTTCGCCGCCGTCGCCGCCCACGAGCTGCACGAGCCGCTGCGCGCGGTGGCCGGCTCCGCCGGGCAGCTCGGCCGCAGGTACCGGGGGCGGCTGGACGAGGACGCCGACGAGCTGATCGGCTTGGTCACCGACGGTGTGGCCCGCATGCAGGCGCTCGTGGACGGCCTGCTCAGCTGGGCCCGGGCGGGCGCGGACCCCGGGACGTACGCGGCCGTCCACGCCGAGGAGGCCGTCGACCGGGCCATCGCCAACCTGCGCACGGCCATCGCCGAGAGCGGCGCCACCGTCGACCGCGGCCCCCTGCCGGTCGTGCGCGGGGACGCTGGCCAGCTTGTGCGGCTGTTCCAGAACCTCGTCGGCAACGCCGTGAAGTTCCGCTCCGAGCGCCCGCCGCTGGTGCGTGTCTCGGCCGAGCGCTCGCACGGGTGGTGGTGCTTTGCCGTGACCGACAACGGCATCGGCCTGGAGCCGGGACTCGCCGCGCGGGCGTTCGGCCTGTTCCAGCGCTTGCACGGCCGCGACCGGTACCCGGGTGCGGGGATCGGGCTGGCCGTCTGCGCCCGGATCGTCGAGGCGCACGGCGGCGGCATCTGGCTCGAGTCCACACCTGGCTCGGGCACGACCTGCTTCTTCACTCTCCCCCCCTGCCAGGGACAGCAAGGATGACCCTGGGCCAGGCCAGGGTTCAGGCCCAAGACCAGGGCCCACGCCCAAGACCGGGGCCCGGGCCCGGGGCCAGGCCCAGGACGGGGGCCCAGGCCAGGACCGGGGCCCAGGCTCGCGACCCGGGAAGGATCCAGGGACCCGGGATCCGAGATTTTGGGCGCCGGGCCGCTCGGTCGCCGCACCCGTCGAGGAGTCGCTCATGGACACCCCAGCCACCCGCCTCCTGCTCGTCACACCCGACACCGGGGTCGCCGACCGGGTCCGGGCCGCCCTGGCCGGCGTCCCGGGTCGCCCTGTGGACGCCGTCTCGGCCGGACGGCTCGACGAGGCGCTCGGGATCCTGGCCGCCGCCGAACTCGACGTCGCCATGGTCGACCTCTGGCTGGTGGACGCGGACGGCGGCCGGCTGGCCGCGTTCCGGGCCATCCAGGAGCACGTCCCCGACCTGCCCGTGATCGTGCTGCACCCGCCGGGCGAGGAGGCCGCCGGGCTGCAGGCGGTGATCGAGGGCGCAGCCGACCACCTGTCGACTGGCTCCCTCGACCCGGAGCTGGTGGACCGGGCGATCCGCTATGCGATCGAGCGGCAGCAGCTCCTCGGCGACCTGCGCCGGCTCGCACTGGTCGACGACACGACCCGGATCGCGAACCGGCGCGGGTTCGTGGCCATGAGCGAGGGACTGGCCAGCCTGGCCCAGCGCACCGGCCTCACCGTGACCGTCCTGTACCTCGACGTCGACGGTCTGGGCGAGATCAACGAGGCGTTCGGCCGGCCCGAGGGCGACCGGGCCCTGCAGGCCGTGGCCAAGCTGCTGCGCGGCACGTTCCGCGCCTCCGACGTGATCGCCAGGCTCGGCGGGGACAAGTTCGGTGTGCTCCTGCTCCACGACGGCAGCGGGGACGGGCCAGCCGTCCGCCGGCTTGGGCAGACGCTGGCCACGGTCAGCACCCCCGGCCGGCGCTACGAGCTGTCGCTCAGCCTCGGCGTGGCCCACTGCACCCCGGGCCGGCCCACGCCGGTCGAGGAGCTGATCGAGCAGGCCGCCGAGGCGCTGCGCACAGGGCGGGCGAGGCGCTCGCACGGGCAGGGCCCGGGGCTCAGCCCATGGGCGTATCGAATTCGTTCAGATCCCCCGTAGCGACTGGACATCCGGCCCTGGAAGTGGTCCAACAGTAGCTGCGGCAGAAGCAGCCCAAGGCGAGCGAGGACACAAGGATCCGGGTGGCCGACCACGGGATGATCGGGAAAGTGGGACGGGTCACGGGCACGGTCGCACCGGGGCTGGTTGGCGAGGTCATGGTCTCGATCCGGGGCGGCACCGAGGCGTTCCACGCCTACGCGGCCGACTCTGAGGACACCATCCGGACCGGGACCCGGGTCGTCGTCGTCGAGTACTTCCCGCCGCGCACCGTCGTGGTCAGCCCGCTGTAGGGCTGCGTTGGAGGCATCCTCATGGACTCCGTCTGGTATCTGGCCGGTGGGGCGCTGCTCGCCCTCGTCGTCCTCTTCGTCTTGTTCAAGGCCATGTGGCGGGTGGCCGAGCCGAACGAGGCGCTTGTCATCTCCGGCCTGCGCGAGCACGCCGAGCCCGAAGGCGTCGGGGAGAGCCTGGGCTTCAAGATCGTGACCGGCAAGGGCACCTTCGTGATCCCCGGCGTCCAGCAGGTGCGCCGCCTCTCCCTGGACCTGCGCGAGGCAGAGCTCGCGATCGAATGCGTGACCCACCAGGGCATCCCCGTCGGGGTCCAGGGCGTCGTCATCTTCAAGGTGGGCGACGACTACGCCTCCATCGCCAACTCCGCCCGCCGCTTTCTGGACCAGCAGAATCAGATGGACGCCCGCGTGCACAACGTGTTCGCCGGCCACCTGCGCGCCATCGTCGGCAACATGACCGTCGAGGAGATGATCCGCGACCGCGAGAAGCTGACCTCCCTCACCCGCGCCTCTTCGGGCACGGAGATGGAGAAGCTCGGACTGATCGTGGACTCCCTGCAGATTCAGGAGATCGTGGATCCCACGGGCTACATCAAGAACCTGGCCCTGCCCCACGCCGCCGCGGTCTCCCGCGAGGCCCGCATCGCCCAGGCCGCCGCCGACCGCGAGGCGACCCAGGCCGAGCAGGCCGCGGACGCGCTCAAGGCGGCCGCCCGGCGCGACAGCCAGATCAAGCAGGCCGGCTATCAGGCCGAGGTCGACCGGGCCTCAGCCGAGGCCAGGCAGGCCGGGCCGCTGTCGGAGGCCACGGCCAGGCAGCACGTGGTCGTGCAGGAGACCAAGGTCGCCGAGCTGGAGGCCAACCGCGAGGAGCAGCGCCTGCAGGCGTCGGTGCGCAAGCCGGCCGACGCCAAGGCCTACCAGCAGGTGACCCTGGCCAAGGCCGAGCGGGACGCCCGCGTGGCGGGCGCCGAGGCCCGCCGCCAGGAGGTCGAGCTGGACGCCCATGCCAACGCGCAGCGGGTCAAGCTCGAGGCGGAGGCGGGCGCCCAGCGGGTGCGGGCTGAGGCGGCCGCCCGCTCGGAGTCGACCCGGCTCATCGGCGAGGCCGAGGCAGCCGCCACCCAGGCCAAGGGCATGGCCGAGGGCGAGGCGGTCCGCGCCCACGGTGTGGCCGAGGCCGAGGCGATCAAGGCCCGGGCCGACGCCCTGGCCGAGAACCAGGACGCGGTCATCGGCCAGCAGCTCGCCGAGCAGTGGCCGGCCATCGTCGAGGCAGCGGCCAAGCCGTTCGCCGCGGTGGACCAGATGATCGTGCTGAACGGCGCCCAGGGGCTGTCCGAGGCGCTCGCGGCCGCGCTCAGCCAGGGCGCGGCCGGGCTGCAGCTGGCCCGGAACCTGCTCGCGGGCCAGGGCAACGCGAGCCAGAACGGCAGGGCGGCCAAGCCCGACGACGGCCAGCCCGCCGCGGCCATCGAGCCGCAGGCCGGCCGGTCCACCGGGGAGGGCGCGCACCGCGGCTGACCGGTGGCGCCCCGGCCGGGGTAGGGGAAGCGGTGGCGCCCCGGCCCAGGTAGGGGAAGCCGGTGGCGCCCCGGCCGGGTAGGGGAGGCTGCGGCTGGGGTAGGGGAAGATGGGGGGGCGGCGGCCGCCACGCGGTCGCCGCCCCTTCCGTCGGCCCGCACGAATCGAGGTCCGCGCATGCACGTGGCAGTCACCGGATCGACCGGGATGATCGGGTCCGCCCTGGTCCGGCTCCTCGTCGCCGAGGGCCATGCCGTCACCCGGCTCACCCGATCGGAGCCGCGGAGCCCCTCCGGGCCGGTGCGGGAGGCCAGGTGGGACCCTGCCGGCGGCACCATCGACGCCGGGGCGCTGGTCGCCGCCGACGCCGTGGTGCACCTGGCCGGCAAGGGCATCGCGTCCGGCCGCTGGACCGAGGCGGCCAAGCGCGAGATCCGCGAGAGCCGCGTCCGGGGCACCGGCCTGCTCGCCAGGACCATGGCCGGCCTGGACGACGGCCCCCGCGTGCTCGTCTCCGCCTCCGGGATCCACTACTACGGCGACCGGGACGACGAGGTGCTGACTGAGCGGAGCCGGCCGGGCGGCGGCTTCCTGGCCGAGGTCTGCCAGGCGTGGGAGGACGCCGCCGACCCGGCTCGCGCGGCCGGCCTGCGGGTGGTGCACGTCCGCACCGGGATCACCCAGACCCGGGAGGGCGGGTCGCTGCCCAAGCAGCTCCCGCTGTTCAGGCTCGGGCTGGGCGGGAGGTTCGGGTCAGGGCGGCAGTGGTGGAGCTGGGTCTCCCTGGACGACGTGCTCGGCATCTACCGTCACGCGCTCGTCACCGACGGTCTGGAGGGTACGGTCAACGCGACCGCGCCCAACCCGGTGACCAACGCGGAGTTCACCGCCACCCTGGCCCGGGTGCTCGGGCGTCCGGCCCTGGCCCCGGTCCCCAGGCTCGGCCCCAGGCTCGTGCTCGGAGAGATGGCCGAGGAGCTGCTGTTCTACAGCATCCGGGTGCAGCCCGAGGCCACCCTGGCCAGCGGGTACACGTTCCGCTGGCCAGAGCTGGAGCCGGCCCTGCGCCACCTGCTGAACCGCCCGGCGGCCGCCTGACCGCCGCGCCCGGTCCGCGCGGGCGAGCGGCCGGCCCCAGGGCGGTGCCGTCCCGGAGCCACTCGCACGGGCTACAGGTGCACCACCGAGCAGGTCAGCGTCCGGGTGATGCCGTCGACCGCCTGCACCTTGGCGACCACGAGCTTGCCGAGGTCGTCCACGTTGGGCGCCTCCACGCGGGCGACCACGTCGTAGGGCCCCGTGACGTCCTCGGCGCTCAGGACGCCCTGGATGCTTGCGACCGACCTGGCGACCTGGGCCGCCTTGCCGACCTCGGTCTGGATGAGGATGTACGCCGTCAGCACCTCGCACCACCCTTCTGCTCCGGCCCGTGACCGCCCCTGGCGGGCTCCGGGTGTCACCGCGACGCTCATGGGCTCAAGCTCCCTGGAGCCGTAGCGTAGCTGTTTCCCCGCCGCCGGGAACGCTCCTAGCCGGTTGTCATGTTCATACTCGTGAGTTCATACTGTCGATCATGGCCAGTACTCGCCGGACCGTCTCGCTTCCTCCCCACGTCGCGGCCAAGCTCGAGCGTGAGGCCGAGCGGCGTGGCATCTCGTTCTCGGCGGTCGTGGCCGAGCTCGCCGACGGGGTACGGGACGAGCTCCCGTATGCCGGGCTCATCGACGACGACGAGGATCTCTCGCTCCGGGTCGAAGAGGTGCTGGCACGCCTGGCAAGCTGATCATCGTCGACTCCGGACCGCTGGTCTCGGCGCTCAACCGAGCCGAAGGGCGGCGGCACCGCTTCGCGGTCGAGCTGCTGCGAGCGTCCGCGCCGCACGTCATCGTCCCTTGGCCGGTCTACACCGAGGTGGATCTCCTGCTCCGCTCCCGGGGGCACGCCAAGGCGGCCACGGCGTTCGGGGCCGCGCTCCTCGACGGGGTCCACGCGCTCGAACAACCGAGCGGCGAGGAGCTCGCCCACGCCATCACGATCCTCGAGCGCTACGCGGACCTTGGGCTGGACCTTCCTGACGCGGTCACGATCGCCATGGCGGCACGCCGGCGGGCGTGGGCGTGGACGTGGGACTACCGCCATTTCCGGGTCGTCATGGTCGAGCACGGGCAGGGCCTCCCGCTCCTGGTCGCCGAGGACGAGCTGCCGCCAGTCGAGTAGTCACCTGAAGTCCCTCGATCTCGTGGCGATGCCGAGGTGCAGGGACTGCACCTGGTCGGCGAGCACGTTGGTGACGCCCTCGGCACGCTCGAGGCGGCCGCGGACCAGCAGGGCGGGCGAGGCCCGGGCGACCCGGCGGTGGCGCGCCCACACCCCCTGGGAGCAGATGACGTTGACGATGCCGGTCTCGTCCTCGAGGCTCACAAACGTCACGCCCCCGGCGGTGGCCGGACGCTGCCGGTGGGTCACCACCCCGCCGACCAGCACCCGGGTGCCGGGCGGGACGGCGGCCAGCCCGGCCGCGGTCACCACCCCGAGGGTGTCGAGCCGCTCGCGCGCGAACTCGACCGGGTGGCTGTCCCCGGACAGGCCGGTCGCCCACAGGTCGGCCGCGCCCAGCTCGATCGGGCTCATGCCGGGCAGCTCGGGCGGGTCCGCCCCGACCACCACCCCGGGCAGCCGGTCGGTCCTGGCCTGGGCCACTGCTCCAGCCGCCCACAACGCCTCCCGGCGCTCGAGCCCGAAGCACCCGAACGCCCCGGCGGTGGCCAGCGCCTCGACCTGGGCCTGGCTCACCCCGGTCCGGCGCACCAGGTCCTCCATGGACGCGTAGGGGCGGCCCCCGGCGATCCGCTCGGCCAGGTCGTCGCCGACGGCGCGGACGTAGCTGATGCCGAGCCGCACCGCCGGCCCCCCGGACCCGCCGCCCTCCGGGGGGCTGGGCATGAGCCCCCCGGGCCCCCCGCCCTCCGGGGGGCTGGGCATGAGCCCCCCGGACTCGCCACTCTCCGGGGGGCTGGGCATGGGCCCGCCGCCGGCGGTGGCTTCCAGGGTGGCGGTGGCTGCCGAGGCGTTGACGTCCGGGCCGAGCACGGTCACGCCGTGGCGGCGGGCGTCGGCGACCAGCGTGTTCGGCGAGTAGAAGCCCATGGGCTGGGCGTTCAGCAGGCCTGCGAGGAAGGCGGCCGGGTAGTGGAGCTTAACCCAGGCACTCGCGTAGACCAGGTAGGCGAACGACACCGAGTGGCTCTCGGGGAAGCCGAAGTTCGCGAAGGCGGCCAGCTTCTCGTAGATCCGGTCGGCGACCTCCCCGGCGATGCCGCGCTCGGCCATCCCGTGGTAGAGGCGGGCCCGGAGCCGCTCCATGCGCTCGGTCGAGCGCTTGGCGCCCATCGCCTGGCGGAGCTGGTCGGCCTCGGCGGCGGTGAAGCCGGCCACGTCGACCGCCATCTGCATGAGCTGCTCCTGGAACAGCGGGACCCCGAGCGTCTTGGCCAGCGACCGCTCCAGCAGCGGGTGCAGGTAGGTGACCGGCTCGGTGCCGTTGCGGCGACGGATGTAAGGGTGGACCGAGCCACCCTGGATCGGGCCGGGACGGATCAGGGCCACCTCGACCACAAGGTCGTAGAACCGCCGCGGTTTCAGGCGGGGCAGCGTGGCCATCTGGGCCCGGCTCTCGACCTGGAACACCCCGACCGAGTCGGCCCGGCAGAGCATGTCGTAGACGGCGGGGTCCTGGGGGAGCCCGGCCAGGTCCACGCGGACCCCGTGGTGGCCGGCGATGAGGTCGACCGCGTCGTGGAGCATGCTGAGCATGCCGAGCCCGAGCAGGTCGAACTTGACCAGCCCGACCGCGGCGCAGTCGTCCTTGTCCCACTGCAGGACGCTGCGGTCGGCCATGGTCGCCCACTCGACCGGGCAGACCTCGACCACCGGCCGGTCGCAGATCACCATCCCGCCCGAGTGGATGCCGAGGTGGCGGGGGAAGTGCTGGACCTCGGCGGCCAGCTCCATCACCTCGGGCGGGACGTCGTGGTCGGTGGTGGTCCTCAGCGGACCCTTTGTCGATCCGGGGCTACCGCCTTCGGGTCCTTGACCCCTGGGCCCCCAGGTCGGTCCGGGGCCACCGTCTCCGGGTCCGCCTCCTTCGGCCCCAGGCCCCCAGACGTCGTCCACCTGCCTGGACCAGGCGTCGAGCTGGCCGGGGGCGTAGCCGAGCGCCCGGCCCATGTCGCGCACGGCAGAGCGCAGCCGGTAGGTGATCACGTTGGCGACCTGGGCGGCCCGGTCGCGGCCATAGCGGTGGTAGACGTACTGGATGGCCTCCTCGCGGCGGCGCGCCTCGATGTCGATGTCGATGTCGGGCGGGCCGTCCCGCTCGGGCGACAGGAAGCGCTCGAACAGCAGGCCGAGCGAGACGGCGTCGGCCTTGGTGATGCCGAGCGCGTAGCAGACGGCCGAGTTGGCCGCCGAGCCGCGTCCCTGGCAGTAGATGTCCTCCCGCTCACAGAACCGCACGATGTCCCAGACGACCAGGAAGTAGCCCGGGAAGCCGAGCTGCTCGATCATGGCCAGCTCGTAGTCGATCTGGCGCCAGGCGCCAGGCACCCGCTCGGCGTCCCGGGGGCCGTAGCGCCGGGCCGCCCCGAGCTCGGCCAGCTCCCGCAGCCAGCTCATCTCGGAGTGCCCGTCCGGGACCGGGAAGTCGGGCAGCCGCGGGGCGACCAGCTCGAGGTCGAAGGCGAGCGCGCGGCCCAGCTCGGCGGCCCGCTCGACCACGCCCGGGTAGCGGTTGAGGCGGGTGGCCTGCTCGAGCCCGGAGCGGAGGTGGGCGGTGGCGGCGGCCGGCAGCCAGCCGTCCAGCTCGTCCAGAGAGCGCCGGGCGCGCACGGCGGCCAGGGCGGTGGCCAGCCGGCGCCGGCCCGGGACGGCGTAGTGGACGTCGTTGGTGGCCACCACCTCCACGCCCGCCAGGTCGGCGAGCCGGACCAAGGCGTCGTTGCGGGCCGAGTCGAGCGGGTCGCCGTGGTCCCAGACCTCGACGGCCAGGTTCTCCCGGCCGAAGGCGCCGAGCAGGTGGTCGAGCTGCCAGGCGGCGGCCGCCGGCCCGTGCTCGACCAGGGCCCTGGGGACCGCCCCCTTGCGGCAGCCGGTGAGGACCAGCCAGTGGCCGCCGTGCAGGTCGGCGAGCTGAGCCAGGTCGATGCGCGGGGCGCCCTTGGCCCCGGCCATCTGGGCCGTCGAGACCGCGCGGCAGAGCCGGGCGTAGCCGTCCGGGCCGCGGGCGAGCACGACCAGGTGCTCCCCGGCCGGATCGGGATGGTGGCGGTGGCCTCGCTTCTCCGCGCCCGGGGCGAGGCCGAGGGTGAGCTCGGCGCCGAACACGGTGGGCAGGCCGACCGCCCTGGCCGCCTCGGCGAAGCGGACCACCCCGTACATGCCGTCGTGGTCGGTGAGGGCGAGCGCCTCGAGCCCGAGCCGGGCCGCCTCCTCAGCCAGCTCCTCCGGGTGGGACGCGCCGTCGAGGAAGCTGAAGTTCGAGTGGCAGTGCAGCTCCGCGTACGCCACCCCGGCCACCCGCCGGCGCGGCCGCGCCGGCGGCGGGGCCGGCGCGTCGCCACCGTCCCATGGGGAGGGATGGCTCCGGGGTCGCCTGTCCGAGAGCCGCCGTTCGAGATCCGACCAGGGGACCGGAGGATTTTGCCAGCCCATAATTCAATGATCGAACACATGTTCGGTCATTTGCAACCGTGATCGAATCCGCAATCGTCACCGAGTCGACATCATCCCTGGAAAATGGCCGTGTAATCTCGACAAAAGGTGCTCGCAGCGCATCCGATCCAAAGACTGCCAACCGTAATTCACTTGGCACCGGTATCGCCGGTCGGCAGGCCGCCGGCGACCCGGTACGCGCATCCGCGGCAGGGACGTGGCACTGGTGTAGCGTGCATGGGTCTCCGGTGCCGCACGCACCACGCCGGGAGGGCGCGCAGATGTCACTCGTCGTGCGCAACATCACGTTCAGCAGTGCCGATCCCAAGCGACTCGCCGACTTCTGGTCGGCCGTCACCGGGTACACCCAGCGGCGTGACAGCGAGGAGGAGGTGCTGCTGGCACCAGACGACTGGAGCTTCCCACGCTTCAGCTTCCAGCACGCTGCCACGCCCAGGAGCGGTCTTGGCCGCCTGCATCTCGACCTTACCGCCGCCGACATGGCAGTGGAGGTCGATCGCCTGGTCGGCCTCGGCGCGACCACGTTGTGGTCGGTCGACCTGGCGCAGTCGGGCACCACGACGTGGACCGTGATGCACGATCCGGACGGGAACGAGTTTTGTGTGGTCCAGCGGCCGCAAGGCGACTGAGCGCTCGTCGAGGTCGCCACCATCGACCGGCGGCACTTCAGCGTGGTACGGGCCAGGCACACGGCGGCGTTTACGCTTTCCCATGACCTCGACGAGCAGGTGCGTGACACGGTCGAAGCACGGTACGGCACCGGAACCGTCCGCATGACGGCGGAGCTCACCCCGGTCGCCTGAAGACCGCTCGATGCCCGAGCCCTGGCCTCCCGCTGCTGTAGTCGAAGTCGTAACCCAGTCGGCAGGTACGACGTCGGGGCGGGACCGCCGCCACGGCGACCGCGGCAGTCCCGCTTGCGGTGATTCGCCCCGAGGTCACCCGCGGCCGAAGCTGGCGGCGATCCCCTGCTCGGTCTGCTCGTAGTTGGCGCCGGCCTGGGCGGTCAGCCGCGCGATGCCGGTGAGGGCGTCGTGCAGGCCGGCGGCGCTGCGCTGCCACTCGGCCCAGAGCTCGAGGAAGCGGGCCTGCGCCACGCCGGCCCAGTCCGACCCGAGCGGTCCGACGCTGCCGGCCAGCTGCCGAAGCGTCCCGTCGATCCCGGCGGCCCCGGCATTGAGCTGTGCCGACACCTGCTGAAGCTGCTCCGGGGTTACCCGGATCCCGATCCCGGCCATGCACCCTCCTTGAGGTCGATTCGGTCGTGGGTGATGTCTATCCGTCGTGGCGGGTCGATGGCAACCAGACGTCCACAGCCATATCCAGGCTCGACTTCCGGTATCCATGGTCTAGTGACCGTGTCCAGCCTCAGTCGTAGGTCGCTTCGACCCACCAGGCGCCGCCGGTCAGCTTCAGCAGGTAGGCCACGCCTTCCGCGGTCACCACCTGGAGGCGGGCCAGGCGCTGGTGGGCGGCCGGGTCCCACCAGCGCTCGTCGACCGGCCAGGGTCCGGCCCAGGCGGTGATCGAAGTCCACGACGAGCCACCCCCGACCCAGAGCCGGGCAGGCGGGGCGCTGATCACGCCCCGGCCGCTGACCGCCACCACCGCGCCACTGGCGTCGAGCAGCTCGGCGGTGAGCGGCTCGGGATGGACGGTGGCAGGTGCCGGCGCCGGCACCCGTCCCGGCCATGGCGCGGACACGCCAGCCTCCTCGCCGGGCCGCCCGGTCGGTCCCTGGCGGCCGGTCGGCCCGGGCCGATCAGGCGGACTCTGGTCCCGCGAGGTCTGGCCGCGCGAAGCAGCCCGCCCCGGTGGCACCCGGCCCGCCGAGGCGGGCCGGTTCGGGGAGACGGCCGCACTCCCCCAGGCCGCCCGGCCGCTCCCCACGGCGGGGCCGGTCCCGCCCAGCGGACTGGCCGGGCCGGGCCCACCCGGCGGAGAGGCCGGGCCGGTGGCGGGTCGGGCGGCGGGGTCGGCGCCCAGGGGGGTGTCGAAGGCGACCCGGTCGGTCGGGCCTCGGCCCCCCCGCAGGGTCGCCGTGCGGACCGAGTCGGCCCCCAGCAGGCCCTGGATGCGGGCCAGGGCGCGGGTAGCCCGCTCGCGCTGCTCGGCCTCCTCCCCCCAGAACCCAAGCTGGCGGCCGCGATCGGCGACGACCTCGTCGGGCACAAGGACCAGGCGGCTGATCCCGCCGGTGGGGCGGACGGCCGGGCCTCCGGCCAGCCAACCGTCGAGCTGCCAGCGCACGCGCTCGGCCATCGCGGCGGCCACGCTGGACGCGCTCTGGCGCGCGGCGCTCGCGAACCCGTCCTGGTGGCGCCACACCCGGACCAGCCGCTCGCCGTACTCGGTCTCGGCCTCGATGCGCAGCCGCAGGCAGGCGAGCCCGAGCTGCCGGAGCCGGTCCGACAGCTCGTCGGCGAGCGCCTTGGCGGCGAAGGCGGCGACGTCCACGCGGTCGGCGGGCGGGTCGAGCTCGGCGGCCACCCGCAGGTCCGGTGGGGGGCGGCGGGCGCGCTGCGGGCGCTCGTCCTGCCCGCTCGCCAGCCGGTGGGCTCGGGCACCCTCGGGCCCGAAGCGGGCGGCCAGGTCGACCCGGGAGAGGGCGGCGAGCTGGCCGAGGGTGTCGAGACCGAGCCGGCGGAGCAGGTCGGCCAGGCCCGGACGGTCCAGGACGTCCACGCCGAACGGAGCGAGGAAGGCGGGTGCGCCGCCAGCCAGGACGATCGCACCGCGCCGGGCGGCCAGGCCGGCCGCGAACACCCCGTCGGCGATCCCGACCCGACAGCGAGCAGCAGCCCCGAGCACCTCGGTCACGGTGGTCGCGACCAGGGCGGCCAGGGCATGCTCGCCGCCGTGGTAGCGGGCGGCGCCACGGGCCGGGAAGGCGCACTCGCCGGGGCGCACGATCTCGACGCGAGGGGCGAGCGTCTCCACGGCGACCGCCACCGGCTCGAAGGCCCGTGCGTCCCGGGCAGGGTCGTGGGGGGCGAACACGAGTCCGGGGCAGCGGCCCTGGGCCTCCCGGCGGCGCAGGCCGGGCCAGATGCCCTCGGCGCGGGCAGCCGGCGAGCAGGCCACCAGCCGGTTCGCATGCACGACGGCCACCGGCGCCTCGTAGGCGACTCCGGAGGCCTGCACCGGCCAGTCAGGGCACCAGACGACCAGCGTGCGGACCGGCATCAGTGGCTCACCTCGTTCGCAGGGCGAGGGGCGTCGGCGTGCGCGCTCATTACACAGAGGCGAACATATGTTCGTCCAGCCCTCGCTCCGGTGGCTCAGCGTCTCCGGCCATGCTCGGCACGGAAGGCACGCCGGCAGGCCGGTCGAGGAGGTCCGCCCCATCCGCGACGAGATCGACCGCCGGGTCGGGATCGCCGACGGGTGTTCGCGGCCGGCCTGGCCGCCCGGCGCGCTCGTCCGGGGCGACCCCACGCTGACGGAACGGGCTACCGGCCCACGACCGCGCTGCGGCGCTCGAGCAGCACGACGTCCCGCCACTTCCCGGCGAGCTGGCCCAGCCGCTCCCTGGTCCCGACCACCCGGAAGCCGTGGCGGCGGTGGAGGGTCAGGCTGGCGGCGTTCTCCGGGAACACGCCGGCCTGGAGGGTCCACAGCCCGGCCTCCTCGGCGGCGGCGACGAGCCTGGCGAGCAGGGCCGAGCCCACGCCGCGCCCGGCGGCGGCCGGGTCGACGTAGATGCTCACCTCGGCGACCCCGGCGTACGCGCAGCGGTCGCTCACCGGAGAGAGCGCCGCCCAGCCGACGACCCCCTTCCCGGCGTCGTCGGCGGCGACCAGCCGCGGGCGGGCGAGGTGCCCGGCGTCCCAGGTCTCCCAGGAGGGAACGGCCGCGTCGAACGTGGCTTCGCCGGTGGCGATGCCCGCGCCGTAGATCGCGGCCACCGCCGGCCAGTCCGCCGGCACGAGCGGGCGCACCCGCACCCCCGGCCCACCCGGCGGGGCGCCACCCGCCTGGGCGCCAGCGGGTCCTGGCCCGCCCGCCGGGGCGCCACCCGCCGGCGCACGACCGGCTTGTGGTGCGCCCGCCATGCTCATGCCGGCGCGGGAACGACGATGGGGTCGGCGAGCGCCCGCAGGGCCTCGGGCCGGGCCCGGTGGTAGACCCGTACCCCTACCCCGCGGCCGCGGCGCTCGCGCACGAGCAGCCCGGCGTGCGGGGCGCAGCAGTCGAGGTCGTTCAGGACAGGAAGCTCGGACATGGCTAGATCTTGACAGATCATCAATGTCTGCTCCGAAGGGAGGCACCCCATGTCCCGCATCCAGTTCGTCCCGGACAAGGGCGCCTTCGCCGGCGAAGGCGCCCGCGGTTCGGTCTCAACGTCGCCGGCGGTGCCGCGACGACCGCGTGCTGCTGAGCCGCCCTGCTGGTCACCGGCTGGACACGTCGGGCAGGGAGGTGGTCGGAGCGGCCAGCTCCACGTAGGGGTCGCGGCGGAGCTGGGGAGCCAGAGCCGGGCCCGACGCTCTCGGGTGGCCGCGCCCCGGCCGCCGACCACCACCTCGACCCAGCGGGACTCAAGCCGGCCGTGCTTCTCTCGCCTGTTTTGTTGTGTTGCTCGAGAGGCGTTCATGAGGGCTCACCGGTCAGGTAGCGGACTGAACGGTTCCATCTCGGAAGGGCAGCCAGAGCCGGGCTTCGTGGGGTCGGGTGGCACTGCCCCGGCCGGTGGTGATGACTCGTGCTCGGCGCTGCTGGAGGTATCCAGCTCCGGCCTCCAGCCCAATCCATGGCTCGTGGTTGACGTGGAGGTTCAGGTCGGGGCTCGGCCAGGTGCCGAGGACGACCAGGACGCTGCGGCGCTCCCGGGCTCGGGTGGCGAGCTGATGCTGCACGGTCTGGCTGTAGATGGTCGGGGGTCGGGTGATGACCAGGTCGATCGCGTCCAGCAGCGTGGCGATCACCCGCGCCCATTGCGCCCCTGGGTTGGGGATCAGGGCCAGACGCTGGAGCACGACGCCGGTCTCGGCGGCGGCGATCACGCCCAGGTCCGGGATGCCGGCGACGGCGGTCCAAAGGTCGGCCTGGGTGACACCGGCTGCGAGGGCGAACGCGAGCCGCAGGGAGCCGTTGACGGTGACCACGGCGCCGCGGCGTAGGCTGCCATGCGGCAGAAGCTGTGCCAGCGGTGGCAGCACCGGCAGGAGCTGGTCGGCGGCGAGCGTGGCGGGCTCGATGAGGCGGGCCAGTCGCATGCGCTCTCCGTGGCGATCTGACGCGCTCTGTGGCATTCCCATGTGGACATCATCGAACAAGCGTTCGATGCTTGGCAAGCACCATACGTTATGTCCGTGGGGGGCGCCGGTGAGACTGACGCCGATAGTTGGCCCCTGACAATCCGAGTTGGCCCCGGCCGGGCAATCCACACCGACGCCGTGTGCCTCTCATTCGTAGTTGGCGGTTCTCAGGGCTTTCTGGCGGAAGGGGCGCGTACCGGCTGTTCGGGGTCAGCGATAGCTGTCACCGGCGAGGTGTAATGGCCCATTTCAGGATGAGCAGGACCGTCGCTGTCGTGGGTGTGCGGTGCGTTCGTGGCTATGGTTGGCGTTGAAGGCGTACTGGGAGGGGGCCGCTGGTAGCGAGTGCGTGCAGCGCCCTGGCCTGCTGCTCGGTCAGGCGGCTGACGCTCAACCTCGCCTGGATGAGGCCCTGCCGGCATGGGATCTCCATCGCGACAGCTACGCTGTTGAGCGCGATCCCGTCCAGCACCATCGCGATCTGGCGGCGAGCGCTGCCGGCGGGTTGGCATGCTGCCGTGGCAGTCAGTTGCTGGAGGGTGCGCTCACCCTGCTCGGTGAGTTGGATGGTGACCGCCCAGTCGCCCGTCGGGTCACGCGACGGCGGGGCCACGGCCGCGATCTGGTTGTTGGTGATGGCTGCGGGTCCGACCAGTAGCTTGGTGTCGGCATCGGCGGCGCCGCTGTCTGCCCCCTGGGTTGCAGGCACACCACGGTCTGCTTGTCTGGTGGCGCCACGGGAGGGGTGGTGGTGCAGTCAACGGCCGCAAATGCCCGGCGCGGGTCGGTCGCGGCCGCTCGGGCGAGGACGGGGCGCAACTCGAACCGGCCGGGGGCTGCCAGCAGGACCGCCACCTGCTGACGCCAGTGCGCTGCGGGGACCGTGACCCGGACCGTGCCGCTGGCCACGCTGATGGTGCCCCCGCGGATGCCGGCGGCATCCAAGCGTGCCTGTAGGACTCGGGTGGTGCTGGCCAGTTGCGCCGTATCGGCCGGTCGCCCGCTTGGGGTCGCGGCCGCGAATGTCACCGAGACCGGAGGGGTGGTCGTACTGGGAGGTTGTGGGCGTTGCGCGGACCGGGAGTCGGCGCGGCACGCGGTGGCCGTCACCGCCCCGGCGAGCAGCACGCCAGCCACGATCAGACCAGACGCCCGACGGGGTCGCGCCTGCCAGCGCATGGGTGGCGTGCGGTCGCTGTCCGCCTGCGCTGCTTGCGGCGCAGCGTGGAGTGCCTCGGCCGGATCGCCTGTCGTCAAGGTCGGTCGCTTGGCCGCCCGGTGGGGCAAGGCAACGGGACGCACCTGGAACCCAGCAGGCATCAGCGGATCCTTGCGGGACGGGCGGATCTTCGCTCGCATCATCGCGATACCAGCCGGACGGTGCGACTCCGCCTTGGGCGAGGCGTCTGGACTGGGTCAGTTGACCTGTTGCACTGCGCCTGGCGTGCAGCTGCTGTTGGGTCCCAGTGGGGCGAGGCCCGCCCGAATCTAACCTTCTAGCTGATGGTTTGTGCTATAGGGAACAGGAACTCCGGCGGCGTGTGGCCGCATCACTACGGCGCCACCGCGCCTACACCACCTTCGTGGCCCTCGCTGACCGGGCGGGGGGAGTCAACATCCCCGCCTATGCGCGAGAGCTGCCAGCGGCCTTCCCAGCCGTAGATGTGAAGGACTCAACCTGGATCGGATACGCCCGGGTCTACCTCCAGTGGTTCGAGTACGCCGGCCTCGCGGTACAGAAAGGCGCCACGTGGTCAGTCGCTCCGGAGGGGACTGCCGGGGTCGGCGAGCTGCTAGGCGGCCGGATCATGCGCCGCGTCAAAGGTGGCTTCCCCCACGACCCACCCGGGCCCTCTCTCGAACTGCTGCTGGACATCGCGCGCGGCTCCAGCACTCCTCGCGGTACCGGCGCGAAGGCAGCTGCACGTCCCCTCCTTGTCCTCGACGCCCTCGTGGAAGACCACAATGGCGAATACCACCTGCGAAGCCCAGACCTCGTGATCGACGGCGCGGTGGCACCCGCGGCGCTCAAGCGCCTGCTGTTGGCCATCCCCGGTGTGCCTCAAGGTCTGGCGGCGATCGAGGCGGACCCGCAGGCACGGCCGGAAGCAGTGGGTCAGGCGGTAAAGACCGCGATAGCAGCGGACTGGTCAGCGAACACAACCGCCGGGATCGGCAAGCACCTGCGCGCCTGGGCTCGCGCCGCCGGCCTGCGAGTGGACGCCGTATCGAGAGCCGCTCGACGCGCGCATACCCCGAATACGGTGACCTCCGACAGCTCCTTGCCCACCTCAAACTGATCTGCCCTGCGCAACGGACTCTAGGGTCACCCACTGGCCACCTCCGCCCCGAGGCCACGACTAGGGCACCTGGGCCCCATAGCGGGTCGCTGAGCATGACCGACAGCCACTACCCAGTCTCAGTTAGACCCGGGGCCAACCATCTCTGCCAGGCAGGGCCATCCTGATTTTGGCAGAACCGTATAACGCCCAAGGCCAGCGATGGCCGCGGGGCCATCGATCGGCACCCGTCACAGCCGGCCAGCGAGCGGCCGGACGTTGCCGAGCAGGCTGTCGCGTTCGGTCTTGACCTGCTCGTAGTCGATCGACAGCTCGTTAATGACGTGGGCGTAGCACTCGAGGAGAGCTTGCCGTTCGGCCTGTTCGGCTTTGAGCCGAGCGACCGCTTCCTGGAGTTCCTGCACCTGCGCCTTGAGCTTCCGCACCGACGGCGGGTCGCCGCCGATGGCCTTGGCGCGGGCTTGGAACTGCTCGGCGAGGTCGTGGTGCTTGTGAGTCAGCAGCCACCGCTTCATCCCTGCCTCCGCGGCGAGCTGCACCACGGTCAGCTCGCCGGTCGACCGCAGCGGGGTTCCGGCGAGCAGCCGGTCGGCTGCTGCTTGGATGGCTGCCCGCTGGGGATCGGGATCGGTGCTGGTCAACCGTCCTCCCGCTGGCCGGACTGACCTGCAGGCTGGCCACCCAGTCGTGGTGGCCGACGCGGGCGGTTGTGGTCGTGCTCGTCGATGATGGCGCGGAGCCGCTTGAGTTCGTGGCGTTCCCGTTGGCGGCGGGGTTCAGGGCTGAGCGGATCGGCGGCGAGTTCGACAGCTTGGCTGCGGAGCTGGTTGACGTCGTGGTCGGTGCGGGCGATGTTCTGACCTAGATCCGCGGATAGGGTGGCTGGTAGCTGAGCGCGCTGGGGTTGCTGGCTGCTTGGCAGGATGGCTGGCGCCATGCGGGTCATGGCGGGCCGGTGGGAGTGCGGGATGTGACCGGATCGAGTGGCTGGGAGGCGTGTCGCCGCGACTGGTCGAGGGATGCTGCCGGTACGGGGGCATGCGGCACGGGCGCCTGGCGGCGCTGGCATGGCCCGGTCGGGCGCAGCAGGAGCGCCGGTCAGCCGGCGGGGCTGGGCAGGGCGTCCAGCCGCTGGCGGACCTGGGCGAGGTAGGCGTAGCGGGGCGCGGTGCGCACGACCAGCCGCCCGGCGTGGCGGACCAGCCGCCCGGGGACGCCGACGAGCTCGCGCCGCAGCCGCTTGCCGTACGCGCGGCCGTGGGTGTCGGTCCCGCCCAGGGCTTGCAGCCACGCCGAGCAGTCAAGCGCGGCCAGCGCCGCCCACATCCACACCCGGTTGACCGCCGCGGTGCCCGACGGCAGGTGGCGCAGGGCCATGCCGAGCTTGCTGTGGTTGATCCGCTCCTCGACCTGGGCGCGCTCACGGAACCACGCCTCGAGGGTGACCGGGTCGTCGTCGAGGTTGGTCACGATCACCGAATAGGCGTAGAGCTCGTCCAGCGCCCCGTCCAACGCCAGGCGCAGCTGCCCCGGCGCGAAGGTGCGCCGCCGCCGCGCGCGCGGGTCGGCCGAGACCGCCTCGGCGGCGACCCGCACCCGGCGGACCACCGCGTAGGTGCCCGCGGGCCAGCCGGCCGGGGCGTAGGCGAGGCGGGCGACCTCGGCGCCCGCCATGCCACGGGCCGGTGACCAGGCGTCGGGGGCGACGGTCCCGACCGCCCGCCAGACCGCCCGGTTGCGCGGCGCGGCGACCGCGAAGTCCGCGCCGGCGGCGACCGCGGCGTGGGCGAGGTGGCGGGTGAACAGGCCCGCGTCGGCCCGCACCCGCGGCCGGCCCAGCCCGTACCCTTGGGGCAGCGCGGCCAGCGCCCGGCCGAGCAGCC
>DASYUT010000259.1 GCA_036000965.1 Actinomycetes bacterium | reverse complement strand
AGCGCGGCCGCCTCGACCGGCCCGGGCAGGTCGGCCAGGCTGGGGTAGGCGCGCAGCCCGCAGATCGGCGCCGCCGCCGGGTGGACCGGGTAGACCGCGCCCGCATAGCCGAGGTCGACCAGGTTGCGGACAAGGGTCACGGCGGCGTCGCTGCTCGGGGCGGCACCGACCACGGCCACGGCCCGGGGCGCGAGCAGCGCATCGAGCCGGGCCCGGTCCGGCCGGCTCACATCGTGAGCGGCCGGGACCTGAGCGGCCGGGATCTGAGCGGCCGGGACCCGAGTGGGCGGTACCCGAGCGGTCGCAGAGGGTCGTGCCGCGGGGTCCTGTCCCGCCTGCCCCGCGGGGTCCTGTCCCGCCTGCCGCACCGGGTCGCGTGCCGCTCGCGGCCTACTGCGGCAGGCCGCTCAGGCGGGCGCCGCCCTGGCCGCGCTCGTCCCGGCCCACCGGCGTGACCGTCTCGGGCAGCTTGACGGGGTACTGGCCGGTCACCTCGCTGGCGAACGTCTCGAAGGCGTGCACGTAGCGGGCGACATCCTCGTCGGTGTGCTGGACCGACAGGGTCCACTGCTCGTCGATGCCCGGGGTCATGAACACGCCCTCGGTCACCTCGTACAGCCACGACAGGTAGGACAGGTCGGCGTCCACCCCGGGAGCGTCGAACCCGGCGTACTCCCGGTAGTCCCGCAGCGGGCTCGGAGCGTACATGACCGCGCCCTTGGCCCCCACCCCGGTGGTGTACATGGGCAGGCCGTAGGCGTCGATGACCCGCTGGCAGCCGGCGAGCTGGGCGTCGTTGAGCCGGTTCAGCTCCTTGTAGGCGTCGTGGGTGAGCACCTCGGTCATGGCGACCAGGCCGACGCGGGCAGACAGCGGGTTGCCGTTGAAGGTGCCGAGCTGCGGCACGCCGTCCTTGGCGATCTCCTCCATCAGCTCGCCGCGGCCGCCGAAGGCGCCCAACGGCACGCCGCCGCCGACCGCCTTGGCGAAGCACTTGAGGTCGGGGACGACCCCGAAGACCTCCTCGGCGCCGCCGTGGGCGATGGTCGCACCGGTCTTCACCTCGTCCCAGATGAGCAGGACGTCGTGGCGGGTGCAGACCTCGCGCACGGCGTCCAGGTAGCCGGGCAGCGGGTCGATGATGCCGACGTTCATCATGACCGGCTCCATGATGAGCCCGGCGACCTCGCCGGCGTGCTCGGCGAGCAGTCGGTCGAGCGCCTCGGCGTCGTTGTAGGGCACCACCAGGGTGAGGTCGGTCACGTCGGCCGGGGTGCCCTTGCCGAACGCGACGCTGGCCGGGTGCTCCCGCGGCCCCATGTTGTCCCTGCCCGGTCGGATGGAGACCAGGACCGACTCGTGGTGGCCGTGGTAGGACCCCTCGATCTTTGCGATCTTGTCCCGGCCGGTCGCGCCTCGGGCGAGCCGGATGGCGTCCATGGTGGCCTCGGTGCCCGAGTTCGTGAAGCGCATCTGGTCGAGGTGGAAGCGCTGGCAGATCTCCTCGGCGAGCAGGGTGGTCTCGGCCACCGGCTGGGCGAAGTGGGTGCCGGTCGCGGCCCGCTCTGAGATCGCCTCGACGATCTTCGGGTGGGCATGGCCCACGCACATCACGCCGAAGCCGTTGTGGAAGTCGGAGTACTCGTTGCCGTCGACGTCCCAGACCTGGCTGCCACGGCCGCGCTCGAAGAAGATCGGGTAGGGCGGAGAGTCCTGGAAGCTGGACGGCACCCCCAGGGGCAGGGACCTCAGGGAGCGCTCGCGCCACTCCCGGGACTTCGGCGTGCGCTCGTGCACGACCTGGGTGCGGACAGTGGTGAGTGCCTCGATGCGCTCCTGGGCGGGCCGCTGGCCCATGGACATCACCCTCCTACGGGCGGCGCAGGGGCCTTCGCCCTGCACCGGGTCGACCGCTACCTTACTTCGAGATTCGTGCCTTGGTCAACGAAATGGTGCACACTACGAAGTGTTTCCAGGGGTTGTGGAAGGTGGTTCGTATGGGCAAGCCGGTGGACCTCGACCAGGTCGACCTGTCGATCGTGGCCGCGCTGCAGCAGGACGGGCGCCGGCCGTTCACCCGGATCGCCAAGGACGTCGGCATCTCGGAGGCGGCCGTGCGCCAGCGCGTCGCCCGCCTGCAGGCGCTCGGAGCGATGCAGATCGTGGCCGTGGCCGACCCGATGCGGCTCGGCTACAAGACGATGGCGATGGTGGCCATCTCGGTCGACGGGCGCTCGCTGGCGCGGGTGGCCGAGGCCGTGCGCCGGCTGCCCGAGGTCTCCTACCTCGTGCTCACCGCGGGTACCCACGACATGCTGGCCGAGGTGGTGTGCGAGGACAACGACCACCTGCTCCGCCTTCTGTCCGAGGACCTGGCCGGCATCGAGGGCGTGCGCGAGACCGAGACGTTCATGTACCTGCGCCTGCTCAAGGAGGCCTACACCTGGTCGCTGGCCGGCACCACCGACGCTGGCCCGGCCGACGCCGCCAACGCTGGCCCGGCCGCGCTGCCCGAGCGCGAGCCGGCCTGAGCCACTGGCCGCCGCCGGGCGGCCGTGCACGACGGCGATCCGCCCGGCCATACACGACAATGGCATCGGCGACATCGCGACTTGGCCACACGGGGATAGGGCGACATGGCGACAGAAGGCGGGCCGGAAGCGGGCCGGGACCAGTCCATGCGGGGCAGGATCTGCCTGGTGACGGGCGCGACCTCGGGGATCGGCGCGGTGACCGCCGAGGAGCTGGCCGGACGGGGTGCCACCGTGGTGATGATCGGCCGCAGCGCCGAGCGGACCGCCGCCACCGTCGATCGGATCCGGCGGCGCACCGGCAGCTCGACCGTCGAGCACCTGCTCGCCGACCTGTCTGCGCAGCGCGACGTCCGCCAGCTGGCCGATCAGTTCACGGCCCGCCACGACCGCCTGCACGTGCTCGTCAACAACGCGGGCGCGGTCTTCATCAGGCGCCATTTGAGCCCGGACGGCCTTGAGCTCACCTTCGCCCTCAACCACCTCGCCTACTTCCTGCTCACCAACCTGCTGCTGGACAGGCTGAAGGCAAGCGCGCCGGCCCGGATCGTCAACGTCTCCTCCGACGCCCACCAGCGGGCCCGGATCGACTTCGACGACCTGCAGGCCGAGCGGAGTTACTCCGTCGCGGTCTACGGGCGCTCCAAGCTCGCCAACCTGCTGTTCACCTACGAGCTGGCCCGGCGCCTTCAGGGGACCGGGGTGACCGTGAACGCGCTCCACCCCGGGGTGGTCGCGACCCGTTTCGGCACCAACAACGGACGCGTCATCCGGCTGCTGCACCCGCTGCTCCGGCCGTTCTTGATCAGTCCCGAGCAGGGCGCCCGCACCGTCGTCCACCTGGCCACCTCCTCCGAGGTGGAGGGCGTCACCGGCAGCTACTTCGTGAAGGAGCGCCCCTCCTCGTCGTCCAGGGCCTCCTACGACACCGCCGCCGCCGAGCGCCTCTGGCGGGTGAGCGAGGAGATGACCGGCCTGCGGGTCCCCTCCCCCGACGAGGACCGTTGACGTCCTCCCCCGCCTGAAGGAAGGCGGGAGATTCCTAGTCGGGCTCGTGCTCGAGCGCCGCGAAGGCGGTCTGAGTGTCGCGCAGCAGCGCGTCGTCGGAGTCTACCGCCGGGGCCGTCAGTAGCCGTGGGTGAGGCCGCCGTCGACCAGCACGGCGGTGCCGGTCACATAGGCGGCCGGGACCGAGCAGAGGAACGCGGCAACCGCGCCCAGCTCCTCGACGGTGCCGAGGCGCCCGGCCGGGACCTCCTCGGCGGCTTGGCGCTCGGCTGCCTCCGGGGAGTCGTACATGTCCAGCAGCCGGTCGGTGGCGACCCGGCCCGGCAGGATCGTGTTGAGGGTGACGCCGTCGCCCGCCACCTGCCTGGCAATCGTCTTGAACCCGGCCAGCAGGCCGGCGCGGTGGACGTTGGAGAGCATCAGGCTCGGGATCGGCTCGCGCGCCGCACTCGACGACACGTTGACCACCCGCCCCCAGCCCCGCTCGCGCATGCCGGGCAGGGCCGCGTCGAGCAGCGCGATGGTGGCGAGCACGAGCTCCCGGTAGGCCGCCTCCCACTGCGCCCGGGCGAAGCCGAGCGCGTCGGGGTTGCCCGGTGGCCCTCCGGTGTTGGTGACCAGGATGTCGACCGGCCCGATGGCGTCGCGAACCTGCTCGACCAGGGCGCTGGCCCGGTCCACGTCGCTTGCGTCGTGCACCAGCCCGACCGCGCCGATCTGCGCTGCCGCCTGGTCGATGCGCTCGCGCGACCGCGAGCTGACCGCGACCCGCGCCCCCTCGGCGGCCAGGGCGCGGGCGATCCCGAACCCGATCCCCTTGGACGCGCCGGTGACGAGCGCCACCTTCCCGCTGATGCCAAGGTCCATCCGCGCCGCCTCCCGCTCCGCTCGACCGGCCAGGCCGTCAGCGCCGGGCCGTCACCCAGCGGCCCGCACCCTACGTCCGGGCCGGGACGGGCGCCACCCCCGGCGGTGGCGCCTCAGGGGTGGCGCCTGAGCGGTGGCCGCCTGAGCGGTGGCCGCCTGAGGGGTGGCCGCCTGAGCGGTGGCCTGCTGAGCGGTGGCCTGCTGAGCGGTGGCCGCCCCGGTGGTGGCGCCTCAGGTGATGGTCGCGTGCTCGCCGGACGCTGTGAGGGCGGGCGGGGCGGTGAGCACGTCCACCGGCAGGGTGAACCAGTGGCCGGCCAGGCAGAGCGTCTTGGCGTGGGCCACCGGCCCGTCGGTCGACCGCCAGGACCAGCGGTCGACGATCTCAGCCGGCACCCGGCAGGTCGGCTCCGGGCATGGAAGGAACTCGAGCATCATGTCTCCCGTGAGGGTTGCATTTTGGGTGGAGAGGCCGGATACCTCGCGCTGATACAGCCGTATCCAAGGCGTTACGACCGAGCTGGTGCCGCGTCAGGCAATGTTCGCCCTGTTTGCTGACCGCGAACGGCGGGTGCTCAGCCCCTTCGCCACGCCAGGTGGAAGCCAGGTAGCTTGCTGGGCCATGAAACGGATCGCCGGGTACCGTGCGGCGAGTACCGTGCGGCGCTGCGGGCGCTGTCGACCGGCGCCTGGGGCGGCTATCTCGCCGAGCGTTCGGGTCTCCCGGGCCCGCGAGCCAATCTGGAGCTGGTACAGGCCGTCGCTGAGGAGGCACCGGCCGAGGTGGTGCGCTGGTACGCCGGGGCCGAGGACCAGTTCCTCGCCTTGTGCGGGGCGGTCGGCCTTGGCCGGCTGCTCGCCGAGGGCGAGGAGGACGCGGCCGAGGAGCTTCGCCAGCTGGCCCAGGATGACCGCTGGCGGGTCCGGTAAGGCGTCGCCATGGGCCGCGCGGGTGGCGGCGAGGCGGGCGCCAGCGGATGAGCCGGCGGCTGTGGTGCGGTACGTTGTCGCGGTACGTTGCCGCGGTGCCTGCCGGCGGTCAGATTGCCGTGCCGGGTGAGGGAAGGAACGCGCGTGCGGGTCGCCGGTCGGGCAGGAGTGAGCTGACGCGGGGTTGCCCGCATCGCACGACAAGGAGCGAGCCGTGCCGCTGGACAGAAGGGGACGCCCCCCGGCCGAGCCACGACAGTCCTCCATCCGCCGGCGGCTCGCGCGTGACGTCGAGGTCGAGTACGTCGAGCACGGGCTCGACTGGCTGGCCGAGCGCGTGGAGCCGGCAGACGAGGAGGAGACGGTTCGGCTCCCGGAGCCGGTCCCGGGCCACACCGGCCAGGCGGCGCCGGCAGACGACGAGCCGGAGGCCTCCCGGGTCCAGGAGCCGGCTCCCGGCCCGCCCGGCCACCCGGAGCCGGTGCCGGTGCCGGAGGCGTCCAGGGACGTCCCGGCACCGCCGCCGGCGGCACCAGCAGCGGAGGTCACCACCTCCTGGAAGGATGGCGACGCCGACGGTCAGGACACGCCCAGGGCTCCCTCCCGTCGGCGAGCACGGCCCGGTGCGGGACCAGGTGGCGACCCCGACGGTCAGGACACCGCCACGGCTCCCGAGGGCGCACCCGAGGCCGCCGTCCCTCTCGAGGGTGGCATGCCCGGCCCGGAGGTCGAGCCGGAGGCGGCCTCATCGGTCGAGCCGGAGGCGGCCTCATCCCTGTACGGACCGGCGCCGGGGGAGGCGTCGGCGGCGAGCGAAGGGCCGGAGCCGGCCGGGTCCGCCGACCAGGTGGCGTGGGCCGAACCCGAGCCGGCCCGGCCGGCCGATGAGGACGGGCAGCCGGCCGGCGGGGGCGGGCCGGAGGACCCGCACCTGCCCGGGTGGGACGACCTGACCAGCGAGCGGTTGCTCGCCCGCCAGCCTGGCGGGCCGACCGCCGGCTGGCAGGGCTTCGTCTTCCGGCTCACCGGCGGACGCGTGCGGCCTCGGCCGGGCCGCGCCGAGCGCGCTCGCCGCGAGCTCGAAGCCCGGGTCACCGCTCCCATCCACGGCTACCGGCGCATCGCGGTGCTCGCCCTCAAGGGCGGGGTGGGCAAGACCACCACGACCGCCTGCCTCGGGGCGACGTTCGCCGTCCACCGCCCCGACCGGGTGGTCGCGGTGGACGCCAGCCCCGACGCCGGCACGCTGGGCGGCCGCACCCGCGGCGATGGCACCCGCACCGCCAAGGACCTGCTCGCCGGTGCCCCGCCGCTGGACCGCTACGCCGACGTCCGCGCCTACGCGGCCCAGACCACCTCCGGCCTGGAGGTGGTCGCCTCCGAGATGGACCCGAGCATGTCCCACCCGTTCAGCGACGCCGACTACCGCAAGGTGGCGGCGGTCCTCGAGCGCTTCTACTCGCTCATCCTCACCGACTGCGGGCCCGGCGTGCTGCACACGGTCATGCTGGCGGTGCTCGAGCGCGCTGACCAGATCTTGGTGGTCAGCGCGCCCAGCGTGGACGGCGCCCAGTCGGCCGCCCTCACCCTGGACTGGCTCGAGCAACACGGCTTCGAGGCGCTGGCCCGGTCCGCGGTCGTGGTGGTCAACTCGGTGCGCCCTCGCGGGCCGGTGAGTGTCGGGCAGCTCGAGGAGCACTTCAGCCGCCGCTGCCGCGCGGTGGTGCGGGTGCCGTTCGACCGCCACCTGGAGACTGGCGCCGAGATCGAGTTCGACCAGCTCGCCCCCGGGACCCGCCATGCCTACGTCAGGCTGGCTGCGGCCGTCGCCGACGGCTTCGACGACCAGGTCCGCGCCCACTGGGAGCGGGTCCCGCCGCCAGCCTGACCCGGCCGAGCGGGCTGCGTCCACCGGGTCCGCCGGGCGCCCGCCGGGCTACGGCTGCCCGCGCCCGGGGTCGGCCTGGTCCGGGTACTCGCGAGGGCGGACCAGGCTGCGGTCGAGCGCGCTGCTCATGACCATCGCGTCGTGCTGCAGCCGGTCCCCCCGCACGACGTCCCCGAGCTCCCGGTGGATCGCCGCGAGCTTCTCCATCGCGTTCGCGACGTGCCGGTCGACCGGGCCGTAGAGCTGCCTGCTCGTCTCCAGCGCGCGCGCGAACCAGATCCGGGCGCTCCTTGGCTTGCCCATGCTCCACAGGTGCGTCCCGATCGCGTCGAGCACCGAGGGTAGTTCCTCGATCGGCACGCCAAGGGCCTGCGCGTGCCCGGCGGCCGCCTCGGCGTGCACGAGCAGGCGGGTCGGGTGCGCCCAGGCCGGCTGCGGGGCGTTCCCCCCCGGCGGGGAGAACGCCTGCGCCACCAGGCACAGCGCGCGCCCCGACCACTCCTGGCCGTGCTCGGGACCGAGGTTCGACCGCACCGCGAACTGCACCAGGCGCGGGACGGTGAGCATGTCCCCGGACCGGGCGATGAGCCCGTGCTCCTCGAGGATGGCGACGGCGGCGTTGAGCTCGCGGTGCTCGAGGGTGACGTCGGCCAGTTCGGGCGGCAGCACGTCGGCGGCGCCGGCCAGCAGGCCGACCGGGATGCCGCGGGCGTCCAGGAACGTGGAGAGCTGCAGCAGCGCGGCCGCGTGGGGCGACTCCTGCCGCACGTACTCGAACTCGAGCTCCCAGCCCATCACCTCGCGCCGCTGGGCGGCGGTGAGCATCGTGTCCATCCACGACTTGCGCTGGGGGCGGCGGGGCGCAGCCGACCACCGCTCCTGCCCGGCCGGGGCGTCCGCCGGCAAGGTGTCCGCCACCCCCTCCGGCCCTTCGCTGTCCGGCCTGCCCGCGACGCCAGCCTCTGGGTCGGCCGGCTCCCCGCCGTCGGGCAGGTCGTCGAAGACGCTGGCCAAGGCGGCCGGCTCCTCATGACCTTGCAGGTCACCCAAGGTGCCGTCCGGATCGGCCGGGTCTCCGCTGCCGGACTGGTCGCCGAGAGCGGCGAGGGTGTCACCCGGTTCACCCGGTTCACCCGGGTCAGCCGACTCGGCCGGCTCGGCCGGCTCTCCGCTGCCGGGCCGGTCGTGGTAGGTGCTGTCCGGGTCGGCGGGGTCGCCGCCGTCGGGCCGGTCGTGGTGGGTGCTGTCCGGGTCAGCCTGGTCGGCCGGGTCGCCGCCGTCGGGCCGGGCCTGTGGCTGGCCAGGGGCGTGGAACGGCGCCGCGGTGGCCATGCCCAGGTCGGGCGCTGTGGCGGCGTCCGGGCCGGGCGCCGCTCTGGGCTCGCCGTCCCCATCCTCGGGGTGGCCATCCCATCCGGCCGGAGGCTCGAAGAGGACCGGGCCAGCCCCGGCGGCGAGGTCGCCCGCGGGCGGCCTGGCCGGTGACGGCACGGGGGCTCGGGCGACGAGCAGGTCCCCGGCCCCGTCGAACCAGCGCCGCGGGGCCGGCTCGCCGGCTGCGCCGAGGCGGTCCACCACGAACGACCAGAGCCCGTCGAGGGACAGGGGTACCTCCCGGCCCCAGTCCGCCTCCCACCCGGCGAGCAGCCCGGCGACGACCGCCTCGGTGAGCGCGCTCGTGGGCCGTACCGCGGGACCGTCAGAACCGGGCCCGTCCTGCCCGTTGGCGAGGACGTAGCGCCGCGGGCCGGCCAGCCGCGCGGCCGGCGGCTCGGCCGCGTCGCCCCGCTTCTGGAACGTGGCGCTGTAGCGGCAGTCGAGCAGCACCACGACGGCGGCGGCCGCCGAGTCGTCGATCATCCGTGCGATTGCGCCGGCGGGGATCGCGGTCGAGAACGGGAACTGGGCCATCGTGTCGCTCGCGCACAGGTAGAGGTGGTGATGGTCGTCCGCGATCCCGTGCCCGCTGTAGTAGAGCAGGAGCTCGTCGCCGGGGCGGGCTGACCAGAAGAACCCTTCGATCGCCTGCAGTACCTTGTCCCGGGTCTCGTCGACGTGGACGCTGACGTCCTCGGCCCGGTGGAGGCCGCGTACGCCGTCGGTCAGGGCGTCGCGCAGCCTGGCGGCGTCGTTCGGGGGTGCGGTGAGGGGGCCGAGGTGCTCGGGGTCCTCCTGCATCCGGGTGTTACCGACGAGCAGGGCGCGGTGGGCCCGCGCACCGCTCATGGCCGTGCCGGCCATGGCCGCCGCACGCCGCGTGGTCCGGACCGGGCAGGGCTCGGGGGCTCGGGCCCTGGTGCCATCGATTCCTCTCCTTGCTCGGGTGGCGAGCGGGCCGGCTGAGCTGCCTGCGCCGCGGCCACCTGGCACGTCGATGTCGGAGGAGCATCGGGTTCGTGACGAATGCAGCCGTACTCTACCCGGGACGGACGCGATGGGAACCCGCGCCCGGCAAGGGCGGCGCGGAACTGCCGCCAGGTGACGGCAAGGGCGAGCAGGTGACACTGGAGATCCGCGCCGGCGAAGAGCACGTAGGTCCAGGTGAACCGTGTTCAGCCGCTGGTACTGCTGACGCCAGCAGCGCATGTCGCCCCACGGGGTTGCGGATCTCTGGCGGCGGACGTTAGGGTCGCCACGCGGGACCATCCGACCGTGGGCGGCCTGCCCCGGGGTGGTCGGCAGGAGGTGGGTGGGCCGTGACGTCTCGCCGATCGCGCCTTGTCCTGATCGTGCTGCTGCAACTCGTCGTCCTGGTGGCCCCCCTCACCTCGGCACAGGCCGAGCTCGCACCCCCCTGGTGCGGCACACCCACGCCCGACGCCGCGGAGAACCTCCCGGACGGGACCGATCCCACGGACCCCGTGGGGAGCTTCCCGCACATCCCCCACTACGCGATCGGGTGCACGCTCGAAGCGATCCGGGCGCAGAGCAGCGGTCGGATGAGCGTGGACGTCGTCGGCAGGTCCGCCCTGGGTCGGGACCTCCACCTGGTCACGATCAACGCCCTGGACACGCCGCAGCAGCGGAAGGACTTCCAGAGCTGGCAGGAGGTCCGGAAGATCGCGCTGACGGATCCGGCGAGGGCACAGGCGCTCCTTGAACGACACGGAGGCAACGTCAAGGTCCCGATCTTGATCCAGGCCGGGATCCACGGCAACGAGTACGAGGGCGTTGAGGCGTCGTTGCAGATCATCGAGAAGCTGGCCACGACCCCCTACGGCATGGACCCCGAGGTCGACGCGATCCTCGACCACGCGATCGTGCTGTTCAATGTGATCCAGAACCCGGACGGCCGGATCGCCGGAACGCGGGCGAACGGCAACGGGTTCGACCTGAACCGGGACTACCTCACCCAGTCCCAGCCGGAGACCCAGGCGTCCGTCGGCATCATGCAGGAGTGGCTGGCGCCGGACGTGCTCGATCTCCACGGCTACGTCACGCCGACGCTGGTCGAGGCGACCACCAAGCCGCACAACCCGAGCATCGAGTACGACCTTTGGCTGAAGTGGAACCAGTCCCGCATCGACGCGAACGAGGCGGCGCTGGCCTCGGTCGGGCTCGGCGTCACGCGGCCGATCAACGACTGGTGCTCGAACGGCGACGCGCCCGGCCCGAGCGGGATCTGCCCCGATGGGAGCCTGCCCGGTCCGGCCGTCGCCGAGGGGTGGGACGACTGGGGGCCGTTCTACGCGGCCATGTACGCCCAGCACGTCGGCCTGAACGCATCCACGGTCGAGATGTGCAACCAGACCGACTTCGACTGCGCCTTGGCGGGCACCACGCTCCCCCCAGACAAGCTCGGTCGGCTCGGCGCGCGGCTGGCCCAGCATAAGGTCGGCTGGTCGACGCTCCTGTTCGACGTAGCCCACCGCCACGACCTGCTCTTCGACCAGATGGAGTTCTATCGCCGCGGGGTAACGAACGCTCCGCGACCGGAGTGCTGCCCGCCCCCGTTCGACAAGGCGAACAACTGGATGCACGAATACCCAACGGCCTTCGTGATCCCGATGGGTGAGGGTCAGCGCAGCGAGCCGGAGGCGAACCGCCTGGTCGACTGGCTGCTGACGAACGGTGTCGTGGTCGAGGAGATGAAGCAGGCATCCACGTTCGAGGGCCGGACGTTCCAGAAGGGGTCATACGTCATCCCCATGACCCAGGCCCGCCGCGGCTTGGTCGACACAGCCCTTGGAATCGGCGTCGACATCTCCAGTGAGATCGGTCAGCTCTACGCGCCGCCGGCGGCGTGGAGCCACGGCCACCTCTGGGGGGCGGACGTCACGCTCATCCCCCGGGGTGCAGGCTTCTCGCCGCAGACGAACCAGGTCACGAAGTCCAGCCACCTGCTGGGCGGCGTGGAGCCGGGCGTCGCGGAGCACTACGCCGTCGTGATCGACTCGCCGACGGCGCTGCGGACGGTGAACCAGCTCGTCGGCGAGGGCATGCCGGCGCAGCTCGCCATGTCGTCGTTCAACAGCGCGACCGGGGGCATCCTCCCGGCCGGGAGCGTGGTCTTCCCGGCCGATCCGGCGACGAAGGTCAGGCTCGCCAACGCGGGACGCGCCAACGACGTCTGGTTCCACCGGCTGAGCGGGTCATCGGTCCTGCCACCCCTCGAGCCGATCGACCGGGTTCCCCGCCTCCTCGTGCTGAGCGGGACCGCGAACCAGGACGTCTGGTCGCTGCGGAGCATCGGCTTCCCGACGGACTTCGTGTCCACCGCCTCCCTCAACACCGCGGCGACGGATCCGCTGCCGAACTACGACGTGATCTGGAACACCGGGGGCTACCCGTCGGCGGCCAACGCCACCGCCAGGTCGCGGCTCCAGGCGTTCTTCGCCGCCGGCGGCGGGTACCTTGGCGCCGGCGCGAACGGGGCCAATTTCCTGACCGCCGGCTCGCTGGTGAGCGGGCTCGCGGCCGCGTCGAGGACCGGCAGCGGCAGAAGCGCCATCGTGTACTGGAACAACCGGGGCGGCGCCGACAGCCCGATCGTGGGAGCCTTCCCGAGCCAGGACACGGCGATCATGGATCCCCCGACCTGGTTCACGGCCGTTCCGACGATATGGACCGTCGACGGCCAGTTCCCGGGGTTGCCGTGGTCCAACATCGTCGCCTCGGGCTTCTGGAAGCAGGACGCGCAGTCGGCATCGGCACCGGGCTCCGCAGTGATCACCCACGGACTCAACACCGCCGGCACCGCCGGCGCCGGTACCGCGCGGCTCACGGTGTTCGCGATGAACCCGCTGTACCGGGCCGATCCTGAGCGGTTGTGGTCGATGGTTGGAACGGCGGCGTACTGGGCTGATCAGTAGCTGGCCAGGAACGCCCCCGTCCGCGACGCGCTCACCTGCGTAATCGCCTCCGGCGTGCCCTCGGCCACGACCTCGCCGCCGGCGGCGCCGCCCGCGGGGCCGAGGTCGATCACCCAGTCGGACGCGGATGAGGTCGAGGTGGTGCTCGATGGCGACGACGGTGTTGCCGGCGTCGACGAGCCGCTGGAGCACGCCGAGCAGCCGCGCGGTGTCCGCGGCGTGGAGGCCGGTGGTCGGCTCGTCGAGCAGGTACAGCGTGCGGCCGGTCGCGCGACGGCCGAGTTCCTTCGCGAGCTTGATGCGCTGCGCCTCGCCGCCGGACAGCATCGTCGCCGGCTGGCCCAGTTGCAGGTAGCCGAGCCCGACATCGGCCATGCGTTGCCGCCGCACCGCCGCCGCGGGCACGCCACCGAGGAGCGCGAGCGCTTCCTCGACGGTCATGTCGAGCACCTGCGCGATGTCGTGACCGCCGTACCGCACGGCGAGCACCTCGCGCTTGAAGCGGCGCCCGCGACAGGCGGGGCAGCGCACCCGCACCTCGGGCAGGAAGTGCATCTGCACGTTGAGCACGCCCGTGCCCTCGCAGCGCTCGCAGCGGCCGCCGGGCACGTTGAACGAGAAGTGCCGCGGCGTGAGCCCGCCCTCGCGCGCGTCGGCGGTCGCGGCGAACGCCTCGCGGATCGGCGTGAACGCCTCGGAGTAGGTCGCCGCGTTCGAGCGCGGCACCCGGCCGATGGGTTGCTGATCGATGGTCACGATCTTGTCGAGATGTTCCCAACCATCGATCCCGTCGTGCGCGCCGGGCGTCTCTATCGCGCCGTAGAACCGTTGCCGCGCGGCGCGGTCGAGGATGTCGACCAGCAGCGACGATTTACCCGACCCCGACGGACCGGTCACGGCGACGAGGAGCCCGAGCGGCAGCCGCACGGTGACGTTCTTGAGGTTGTGTGTGTGCGCGCCGCGGATGACCAGCGTCTTGCAGTCGCCGGGCCGGCGCGACGCGGGAACGGGCACGACCAGCCGGCCGGCGAGATAGTCGCCGGTGATCGAGCCCCTGCTCGCGGCCACCTGCGCCGGCGAGCCCATGGCCACGATGCGCCCGCCGTTCCGCCCCGCGCCCGGCCCGATGTCGACGACGTGGTCGGCCGCGCTCAGCACGTCGAGATCGTGCTCGATGACGAGCACGGTGTTGCCCAGGTCGCGCAGGCGGCGCAGCACCTCGATCAGCCGCGCGTGGTCGGCGGGATGCAGGCCGATGGTGGGTTCGTCGAGCACGTACAGCACGCCGGTGAGCCCGGAGCCGAGCAGCGCGGCAAGGCGCAGGCGCTGGGCCTCACCCGCCGAGAGGCTGGGCGTCGCGCGCTCGAGCGTCAGGTACCCGACGCCGACGTCGACCAGCCGGCGCACGCGCTCGTGCAAGTCGGCGACGATGGGCTCGGTGACGAGCCACGCTTCCGCGGTGATCTGTCCGTGGAGCGCATCGATCCACGTGGCGAGCTCGACGAGCGGCAGCCGCGCGGCGTCCACGATGGTGAGGCCGGTGACGGTGACCTGGCGGCTCTCTGGTCGCAGGCGCATGCCCTGGCAGTCCGGGCAGGTCTCGTTGAACAGGAATCGTTCGACGTTTTCGCGGTAGTCCGCGTCCTCGATGCGTTGGGCGTAGCGGCGTAGCAGGTTGGTGACCACGCCCTCGAAGCGCCCGCGGGCGACAGTGGTAGGCGGCGTGACGTCGGGGAAGTGCCGGCGGAACTCCGGGCTGTCGACGCCGTGGAGCAGCAGGTCGCGCTGGACGGCCCGGAGCGCGTTCACGGGCACGTTCGCGTCGAAGTCGAAGCCGTAGTGCCGCCCGGCGGCTTGCAGGGTCGGGATGTTGCGCTCGGTGAGCAACGGGTGCCAGCCGAGCACGGCGCCGGCGGCGACGCTGCGCTCGTGGTCGATCAGGCGGTGCACGTTGGCCTTGAGCACGGTGCCGAGGCCGGTGCAGGTGGGGCACGCGGAGGTATTGCCGCTGGCCTTCCTTGTGCAGGGTGTCGAAGGCGAGCGTGGATTTGCCCGAACCGGAGAGGCCGGTGAGGACGACGAGCTTCTTCTTCGGGATGGCGACCGTGACGTTCTTGAGATTGTGCAGGCGCGCGCCCTTGATGAGGATTGAGTCGTCCATGGTTGTGGTCCCCTACAGGCCGACGGTCGGCTCGCTCCTGGTCTGTTCGCTGCTGCCGGCCTGCATACTTCAAGTATCTCATTGAAGTGCTTAGTAGAGACTTTTCTTGACAGCCGGCGATCTATGCTGGAGATATGTGCGAGTAACCTTCAACTCGCTGGTGAACCCTGTCGCCGGGAAGGTGAAGCAATGGGCCGTGGGGAAACAGGCCTTCGCCCGATCGATCTGGCACGCATGGCAGGGATCTCGACCCAACAGATCCGCAACTACGTCGAGGCAGGCATCCTACCTCTGGCCTCACGGACCCCTGCCGGTTACCGAAGATTCGAAGCCAGGCACCGCCGGGCTTTGCTTACCTACCGAGCTCTCGCGAGGGGATACGGGTCGCAGACCGCTCGAGCGATCATGCAGGCTGTTCATGCCGGGGACATCCCCTTGGCGCTCACGCTCGTGGACGCCAGCCATGCCGCGCTGCATGAACAACGGCTCTCCCTCCAGGCGACAGGCGAAGCGCTCGAAGCGGATGCAGAGCAGACCCCAGATACCTCGGCAGTGCCGCGGTCAGGAATACGCATCGGAGAGGTGGCTGCCTACCTCGGTGTGCGCACCTCTGCCCTACGTGTATGGGAGTCCGCAGGCCTCCTGACTCCAAAGCGTGACCCGGACACCAAGTACCGCCGCTTCAGCTCGACCGACGTCCGAGACGCACGAATGATCAACATGCTCCGACAGGGCCACTATCCCCTGCCCCAGATACAGCCCATACTCGACGGCCTCCGCCGAACGGGCAGCAGTGACGCACTACGCGCAGCCATCGCACAACGTCAGGCGGGACTGACACAACGGGCAACAGCCATGCTCGAAGGCTCCAGCCACCTGCACCACTACATCACAAACGAACAGCCGACCTCCGGCGACGAAGCTCTCACATGGGGGGAGGCGGGCCGCGACGCCGCTCGTGGCGGAAGCTGACCGGTGGCATACCGCATTCCAGCCGAGCCCTGCCGCTACCTTGGGGCTCGGGTCAGGTTCGGGAGTCCGGGGCCTACCAGGCCGGGTTACGGGCCAACAGCCTGAGGGGTGCCGGGAGCTTGTACCCGAACCTGAGCTGGTTCCGTGCCCCCCGCCGGTACCCCTCCTCGTCCATGAGGTCGAAGCCGAGCGCGTCGGAGACG
>DASYUT010000258.1 GCA_036000965.1 Actinomycetes bacterium | reverse complement strand
ACGCGGTGAGAAGGCCCGATCAGCTGGGTTGGATGGTTGCGAGCGTCGCCAGCAGAGCCGGGGTGGCCTTGGCGGCGGCGGCGACGTCCTTGCTGTTGGCTGCGCCTCGCAGGTCGCGGAGCTGGGCGTCGAGGCGCGCGGCGATGGCCGGGTCGACCGTGTGGCGGACCCGGTCCCGGATCAGTTCGAGCGTGGTGACATCGCCGGCGACCGCGCCGGGGTTGTCGGCGGCGGTGTCGACGAGGAGCTGGCGCGCCCACAGGTCGAGGCGGGCGAGGTCGATCTTGACAACGGGCTGGTGCCGCAGCCGGAGGTCGAGGTCGTTCTGGGCGACGCGGAGGGCGGCCTGGTGAGCCTCTTCGGGGTTGCGGGCGGCGACGGCTTCGGCGAGGGTGTCGAGGTCCCTGCTCATCTGCTTTTCGAGCAGCTCGGGGACGTCACCCGACCGGTAGGCGTCCCATGCCGTCTTCAATGCTGTGCCGGCGGCGGAGGCGCCGGTCCAGTCGTTCCTGCCGATGGCGTCGAAGGCCTTGCGGACCGTGGTGGAGAGGGTGGTGAGCTGAGCTGGCAGGGGCCCGGAACGTGCGTCGGTGGGCACGGCGAGGGAGGCTTGCTCGAGGTCGCCGTTGGCGCTGCCGGTTGAGAACCCGCCGTAGCCGGGGGCGAAGATCTTGTCCTCGCGCTTTCCGTCCATGTGCAGCTCGCTGGCGGTGAGTGCGCCGCTGACGGGGCCGCTCGGGCCGGACACCGTCTGGCCGACGGACTTGACGGTTACCTCCTCGAAGACCTTGCCGGGGATGTTCTCGGACCGGTAGGCGTCGCCAACCTTGGGGTTGGCGGGCATGATCATCGCTGCCGGGCCGTCCCGGCCGGCTTGCCAGGTGCCCTCGTGGGTCTGGACGACGCCGTCCTCGTAGTCGGAGACGTCCTCGCCGAAGTACCACACGGCTCCGTCGTCCGCTTGGGCGAACCAGTCGAGCGCGATCTCCTGGATGCGCCCGTCGGAGTACGCGACGTACTGCATGATGACCGTTTTGACCGGTTGGCCGTTCCAGCTGATGGTCTTGGTGTCGGAAAGGCGGGTGAACTCGGTCCGGAACGGCTTGTCGTCGACCTGGCCGCCATAGATGACCTGTGCGATCTTGCTGCTGGGATGCAGCGGGTTGGTGATCGATGTCGGGTTGGAGAATGACGGCTTGACGAGATCGACCCGTCTGTTGGCCGGTCCGACCGGGAGACACCCACCGGCGGCCTCGGGTTTGACGCAATTTGGGCCGGCGGACATCGTGACCGGTGTCGTCGGTTTCGTGGAGTTCGACGTCTTGGAACCGGAGTCGCTGCACGCGCCGGCCACCAGCACCGCGGCCAGGCCGATGCTCAGCAGCGCCGGGCCGGGCCAGCGCCTCGGGCCGAGTCGTCGCGGCGGGGCTTCTCCGTGGCGAGGCATGTCATCCTCCTGTCCTGGGAGCGCAGAACCTTGGGGGTCTCGGTTGCGATGGGTCTCGGTTGCGATGGGTCTCGGTTGCCGGACCAACCTGACCCTGCGCAACGTGACGCTTCGCGGTCTGGGAGCGCAGAACCCTTGGTGGGCCTCGGTCGCCGGGGGCAGCGGGTCTCAGGTTGTCAGGGGAACGCTGACCCGGACCTGAACCTCGCTGACGGCGTGTTCAGCAGCGACGGGAGGCGACCGCAGCGCGGCGGACCCAGCCACCTGAACCGGTCCCGGAGCCCTTCGGGCGGCATGTCACCGCGAGCGGCGGTCTTATGGAGCATTCGCTGGCACCATGGGAGCTGCTGGTTAGGTAACGGCAACGGCTGAGAGGGCGGCTGCCAGGCCGCCGACCGTTGGAACCTGCTCCGGGTAATGCCGGCGGAGGGAGGGAGCCAAGTGAACGATCAGGCGCGCGCGCCGCGGGGTGCCGCCCCGGACGTGCTGGTGGTCGGCGGTGGGGTGATCGGCCTGGCCGTCGCCTGGCGGGCCGCGCTGGCCGGGATGGCCGTCACTGTGGTGGACGCGGCACCGGGCGGCGGGGCGTCGTGGGCCGCGGCCGGCATGCTCGCGCCGGTCACCGAGGTCCACTACGGCGAGGAGGCGCTGCTCCGCCTCAACCTGGCCGCCGCGCGCCGCTGGCCTGGCTTTGCCGGCGAGCTGGAGGACGCCAGCGGCAGCCCCATCGGCTACCGGCGCTGCGGCACCCTGACCGTCGCCCGCGACGGCGACGACCTGGCCGCTGTGGAGGACCTCTACCGCTTCCAGTCGGAGCTCGGGCTCGAGGTCGAGCGCTTGCGCAGCCGGGAGTGCCGGCAGGTGGAGCCGGGGCTCGCCCCGAGCGTCCGCGGCGGCGTGCTGGCCGCCGGCGACCACCAGGTCGACAACCGCGCGCTGGTCGGGTCGCTGCTCGCGGCCGCGGGGCGGGCCGGGGTCGAGGTCCGCCGGGCCCGGGTGGAGTCGCTGGTCACCGCCGGAGACCGGGCCCGGGGCGTGGCCCTGGAGGGCGGCGAGGTGCTGGAGGCGGGCGCTGTGGTGCTCGCCGCCGGTTGCTGGAGCGGCTCGCTCCGGGGTGTGCCGCCGCCGGCCCTGCCCCCGGTCCGGCCGGTCAAGGGCCAGCTCCTGCACCTGCGGGGGTCTCGGGAGGCGCCGCTGTGCCAGCACAACGTGCGCGGGCTCGACGTGTACGTGGTGCCGCGGGCCGACGGCCGGGTGGTGATCGGGGCCACCGTGGAGGACCAGGGGTTCGACACCACGGTCACGGCTGGTGCGGTGTACGAGCTGCTGCGGGACGCGGTCGAGCTGCTGCCCGACGTGAGCGAGCTGGAGCTGACCGAGACTGTGGCCGGGCTGCGGCCCGGGTCGCCCGACAACGCCCCGCTCCTCGGCCCCTCCGGCCTGGACGGGCTGGTGGTGGCCACCGGCCACTACCGCAACGGCATCCTGCTCGCGCCGGTCACAGGCGACGCGGTCGCGGAGCTGCTGGCCGGCGGGCCGGTGCCGGAGCTGATTGCGCCGTTCTCGCCCGCGCGCTTCGACCAGCAGCCCGCGACCGGCGCTGTCGCCGGAGCTGCCCGCGGCGGGAGCGGCCCCGCCGTGAGCGGCCCGGCCGGGGACGTAACGGCCGGGGACGCCCTAGCCGGGGGCGCCCTAGCCGGGGACGTGGTGGCCGGGGACGTGGTGGCCGGGGACGTGGTGGCCGGGGACGTGGTGGCCGGGGGCGCGGCGATGGCCGGGGGCGCCCCAGCCGGGGGCGCGGCGATGGCCGGGGGCGCCCGATGGAGGAGCACCGCATGACCGTCATCGTCAACGGCACCCCGACAGACGTCGCGCCCAGTGCCACCGTGGCCGAGGTGCTGGCCGGCCTCGGCCACGCGGTGTCCGGGGCCGGCATCGCGGTCGCGCTCAACGGGGAGGTGGTGCCGCGGTCGGCCTGGGCGTCGACCGGCCTCGGCGACCACGACAGCTTGGAAGTCCTCGGCGCCAGCCAAGGAGGTTGAGACAGCCATGGACGATCCGCTCGTCATCGCCGGCCAGCCGTTCACGTCCAGGCTCGTGATGGGCACCGGCGGCGCGTCGAGCCTCGAGGCGCTGGAACAGGCCCTGCTCGCGTCGGGTGCGAAGATGGCCACGGTCGCGCTGCGCCGCACCAGCCCGGGTGCCAGAGGGTCGGTCCTGGACGTGCTCGGCCGGGCCGGGTGCAGAGTGCTGCCGAACACGGCCGGGTGCTTCACCGCCCGGGACGCGGTGCGCACGGCCAAGCTGGCCCGGGAGGCGTTCGAGACCGACTGGATCAAGCTCGAGGTCATCGGCGACGACCGCACTCTGCTCCCGGACGCGGTCGAGCTGCGCGACGCGGCCGAGACCCTGGTGGACGACGGCTTCACTGTGCTGCCCTACACCAACGACGACCCGGTCCTGGCCAGGCAGCTCGCCGAGCTCGGCTGCGCCGCGGTGATGCCCCTGGGCTCGCCGATCGGCAGCGGCATGGGCATTCGCAACCCCTACAACCTGCGCATCATCCTGGAGCGGGCGACGGTCCCGGTGATCCTGGACGCGGGCATCGGCACCGCCTCCGACGCGGCCATGGCGATGGAGCTCGGCTGCGACGGGGTCCTGCTGGCCAGTGCGGTCACCCGGGCCCGGGAGCCCGCCCTGATGGCGCAGGCGATGCGCAAGGCGGTCGAGGCGGGGCGGCTCGCGGCCCGGGCCGGGCGGATCCCGCGCCGGCTCTACGCCGAGGCGTCGACCCCCTTCGAGGGTCTGGCCGACCTCGACGGGGCGTCGGCCGTTCCGGCCGGGCGGGCGGGGCGCTGATGGAGCCGGGCCGGTCGGGGCGCTCTGACGGAGCCGGGCCGGGGGCGCGCTGATGGAGCCCGGCGGGGGCGCTGATGGAGCCCGGCGGGGGGCTGATGGAGCCCGGCGGGGGGGCTGATGGAGCCCGGCGGGGGACGGCCGGGCGGCTCGCCGCCGCCCGGCTCTACCTGTGCACCCCGATCAGGCCTGACCTGGCCGCCTTCGCCGACGCGGTGCTCGGCGCGGGCGTGGACGTGGTGCAGCTCCGCGACAAGCAGGCCGAGGCCGTCCCCCTGCTCGAGGCGGCTGCCGTGCTGCGCGAGGCGGCCGACCGGCACGGCGCCCTGCTCGCGGTCAACGACCGGGCTGACGTGGCCCTGGCTGCCGGCGCCGACATCCTCCACCTCGGCCAGGACGACCTGCCCAGGGCCTGGGCCGAGCGCATCCTCGGCCAGGGGGTGCTGCTCGGGCGCTCGACCCACGACCTCGAGCAGGCTGGGCGGGCAGTGGCCGAGGGTTGGGACTACTTCGCGGTCGGCCCCGTCTACCCGACCGCGACCAAGCCGGGCCGGCCGGCCACCGGGGTGGGGCTGCTCCGGGCCGTGGCCGGCCTCGACCCGCCGGTGCCGTGGTTCGCGATCGGCGGCGTCGGCCCGGACACGCTGGACGAGGTGCTGGCCGCCGGCGCGACCCGGGCCGTGGTGGTCCGCGCGATCACCGGCACCCCCGATCCGGCCGCGGCCGTTGCCCAGCTCCGCACCCGCCTCGAAGCGGCCGCCACCGCGTGACCACGGCACCGGCCTGGCCAGGCAGGACGGTGCCACGGCCGACACACCCTGACCCGGCTCTCCGGACCCGACCGGCCGGCGCATTCATCTGACCGATCCGGGAACCGCAGCGATGCGCTCTACCACGATGCCGCGTCGATGTCCGCGCTGGCCTCAGGCGGGGGCCTGGACCGGTCGGCGGACCCGGTTCCCAGGATTGGGCTGGACCGGTCGGCGGACTCGGTCCTCAGTACCGCGACCCGACCGGCGCGGGCAGCGCGTCCAGCTCTGCCAGGTCGGCGTGGCCGAGCTGGAGGTCGGCGGCAGCGGCGTTCTCCTCGAGATAGGCGAGCTTCTTGGTGCCCGGGATCGGCACCACCTGCTCCCCTTGGGCAAGGACCCACGCCAGCGCGACCTGGGCTGGGGTCGCCCCGACCCGCCCGGCGACGGTCCGGACCCGGTCGACCAGGGTCTGGTTGGCTTGCAGGGCCTCGCGGGCGAAGCGCGGGTTGCGGGCCCGGAAGTCGTCGCCGGCGAAGGACGCCGCGGTGATCCGCCCGGTGAGGAAACCCCGGCCGAGCGGCGAGAACGGGATGAAGGCGGCGTGGTGCGCCGCGCACCAGGGCAGCACCTCGCCGAGGGGGTCGCGCGTCCACAGCGACAGCTCCGACTGCACGCTCGCCACCGGATGGATCGCCTGGGCCCGTTCCAGGTCGTCCACCCCGACCTCGGAGAGGCCGACGGCGCGGACCTTGCCCACCTGCACGAGCGCGGCCATCGCGCCCCAGGTCTCTTCCAGCGGCACCTGGTCGTCGACCCGGTGGAGCTGGTAGAGGTCGATGACCTCGGTCCCGAGGCGGCGCAGGGACGCGTCGCAGGCCTCGCGGACATGCTCGGGACGGCCGTTCTTGCGGAGCGTGTAGGTGGCCGCGTCCTCGACCACCAGCCCGCACTTGGTGGCCAGCACGACCTGGTCGCGGCGGCCGGCGAGCGCCCGGCCGACCAGCTCCTCGTTGGTGAAGGGCCCGTACACGTCGGCGGTGTCGATCAGCGTCATGCCAAGGTCGACGGCCCGGTGGATGACCGCGACCGACTCCGCGTCGTCCCGCTCGGCGCTCGAGTAGGCCCATGACATTCCCATGCAGCCGAGCCCGATCGCGCCGACCTCGGTGCCGTCAGGTCCCAGCCGTCGCCGCCGCATGCGCGCTCCCTTCGGTCCGCGTGCCCGTTGCCTGTCTGCCACGGTGGCACCGACCGCCGGCTCGCGCCACGCCCGGCAGCGGTCCGGACCCGCGGTCGTCGCCGAGCTCGACCGGGACCACGCGGGCGGCCGGTCGCCGGACGATACGCCGCCGCGCCGGGCCCTTCAACCGCCGGGCGGCCGGGCGCCTTCAACCGCCGCCGGGCCGGGCGCCTTCAACCGCCGCCGGGCCGGGCGCCCTCAACCGCCGGGAGATCAAGCGCCCTCACCGCCGGGTAGCCGGGCGCCCTGAGCCGCCGGGTGGCTGGGCGGCGGCTCGAACCGCAGGGAGCTCGCACCCCGCAGGTCGAGCCACCAGCGCCCGCCAGCGCTGGCGACCCGGACCACCGCGGTGTCGCAGCTCGGGCAGCGCAGGACGGTGCCCATACCGTGGCAGTACGCCATCAGCGCGCCGATCTGGCGGGCCGCGCCGCAGCCGGCGCAGCCGGTCCAGGCCGTGGTGGCCTCCAGCACGAACACCTCGCTGAGCAGGCCCGCCGCCGCGTTGCCGTCCAGTCGCAGGTCCCGGTCGTCCATGATCAGCCTCCAGTCGGTCCGAACCGCTCCGTACGCACCCGGACCGGGTCGTGCCCGAGCTCCACCAGCGTCGTGGCGACCGCCTCGACCATCCGGGTCGGGCCGCACACGTACGCCAGCGGCCGCGCCGCCGGCGGCCAGCCGACCTCCTCGAGCATGGCCGGGTCGATGCGGCGCCGGTAGCCGGTCCATCCGGGCGGTTGCTCGCGGGTGAAGGTGTGCGTCACCGCGAACCCGCTGCCGTCGGTGCGGGCCAGCCGGTCGAGCTCGTCGCGGGCGAGCGCGTCAGCGGCTGACCGCGACGAATACAGCAGGCGGGTGGGCACCTGGCTGCCGGTGGCGGCGCGGTGCCTGGCCATCGCCAGCAGGGGCACCACCCCCGACCCGCCCGCGACGAGCAGCAGCGGCCCGCCCAGGGACGGCTCCCACACGAAGTAGCCGCCGATCGGCCCGCGCAGCTCCAGCAGGTCGCCGGCACGCAGGTCGCCGGCGAGGTAGGGCGACACCTCGCCGTCGTCGAGCCGCTCCACCGTGATCGCCACCCGCTCGCCGGCCGGCGCCGACGCGATCGAGTAGCTCCGCTGCGCCTGGTAGCCGTCCTCGGCGGTCAGGCGGACGTCGAGGTGCTGGCCGGGCAGGTGACCTGGCCAGCCTGGGACCTCCAGGTCGAGGCTGACGAACCGGGGCGTCTCGGCCCTGGTCGCCACGACGCGGGCAAGCCGCCAGGTCAGTCGCTCCAGTACCGTTCTTCCAGCCATGGGTCCCCGTGGTTGTGGTAGCCGAGCGACTCCCAGAAGCCGGGCGCGTCGTGGTCGAGCAGGCGCAGGCCCATGACCCACTTGGCGCTCTTCCAGAAGTACAGGTGCGGGACGAGCAGGCGGGCCGGCCCGCCGTGCTCGGGCGCCAGCGGCGCCCCGTCGAACTCCCACACCACCCACGCCTTGCCCCCGCTCAGGTCGTCGAGGGGCAGGTTGGTGGTGTAGCCGCCGTAGCTGGAGGCGACCGCGTGGCTCGCTTCGGGCAGCGGTTCGGCCGCGTCGAGCAGGGTGTCGACCGACACCCCGGTGAAGGTCGTGTCGAGCTTGGTCCACTTGGTCACGCAGTGGATGTCGCCGGTGAAGGTCGACGGCGGCAGGGCCCGGATCTCCTCCCAGGTCCACGCCTGAGGCCGGGCTACCAGCCCCGCGACCCGGAAGCGCCACTCGGCCAGGTCGATCCGTGGGGTGGGCCCGGCGCTGAGCACGGGAAACCCCGGCTCGACGTACTGCCCGGGCGGGACCCGCCCGGCGAGGTCCTCGGGCAGCCGCCGCCTGCCCCGGAACCCGCGCGAGATGAACCCGCTCACGAGCGCGGCCTCCGGCAGACGGATCCGC
>DASYUT010000257.1 GCA_036000965.1 Actinomycetes bacterium | reverse complement strand
GCGTAACCGGGCGATGGCGCACATCGAGCGGCGAGTCCGCTGCCGGCCGTGCGGCGGTCCGTTCAGGGATGGAGGCTGCCAGAAGTGTGGCGGGCGCGAGAGCAAGGTCGCCTATCGCGCCCGCTACATCGACCCGGCCGGGCGAGAACGCTCGAAGAGCTTTCCTCGCAAGGTCGACGCTGAGCGGTTCCTGACCACGACGGAGAGCGGGAAGCTGCACGGGACATGGACCGACCCGGCGCTTGGGAAGGTCACCTTGGCTGCCTGGCTTGAGACGTGGTGGACGACAGCGGCCGACCTGCGGCCCTCCACCCAGGCGCGGGACCACTCTTACTTCGATTCCTTGGTTCTCCCGCGGTTCGGCGCTACACCCCTGGCCGCGATCACGCAGCCGGCCGTGCAGGCGTGGGTGGCCGAGCTGTCGGCTCGGGGCTTCAAGCCGGCCACCGTCGTCAAGGCGTACCAGCTCCTAGGACGCACGATGACCGCTGCCGTCAACGCCGACATGCTCGCCCGCTCGCCATGCCGGGCGGTGCGGCTGCCGAAGGTAGAGCGCGACGAGATGCGGTTCCTCACCCCGGCGGAGGTCGCCCGCCTGGCTGACGCGATCGGCCCTCGCTATCGGGCGCTGGTTCTGCTCGGGGCCTACGGCGGGTTGCGCATCGGCGAGCTGGCCGGCCTGCGCAGGGGTCGCGTGGACCTCCTGCGAGGCATGGTCGACGTGGCCGAGATCGTCGTGGAGGTCAAGGGCAGGCTCTACATCGGGCCGCCCAAGACGCGGGCCGGGCGCCGGACAGTCGGCCTGCCGCGGGCCGTTGTTGAGGAGCTGGCCGCCCACATGGGGCCGATCGGCCCGGCCGACGCTCGTGTGTTCACGTCGGACAAGGGCGCAACCCTGCGAACCTCGAACTTCCGGGCGAAGGTATGGCTTCCCGCCGTGCGCACCGCTGGCCTGACGCCGCTGCGCCCGCACGACCTCCGGCACACCGCCGTCGCGCTGTGGATCGCAGCCGGGGCGAACCCCAAGGAGGTCAGTGTGCGCGCTGGGCACACCTCGGTCGCGTTCACGCTCGACCGCTACGGGCATCTGTTCGAGGGGCACGACCTTGAGTTGCGGGACCGGCTCGACGCCATGCTGGCCGAGGGCCTGAAGGGTTCCGGCCCGGGGGTCGTGGTGGAGCTTCGGGCCGCCCTCCCGTCAAGCGGCGACGGCCCAGAGACGGCCCAGGGCAACCCAAGCAACGAGGAAGGCCCGGCGCAATACCGGGCCTCACCTGCGGGTTTGTGGGGTGCGCCGCCAGGGACTCGAACCCCGAACCGTTGCCTTAAGAGGGCACTGCTCTGCCAATTGAGCTAGCGGCGCGCGAGTGCCGAGACTACCAGACGGTTGCGTGTGGCAGCGAGGCGGTTGGTGATCGTCGGGGGAGGCGCCCACCGCTGGACGCCACCGGCAGCCGAAGCGGGCTGACATGTGAGCTGACGGCGGCCGCTTGATCCTTGTCGGGGTCACCAGGGAACCCCCCAAGGCCTGCTCGACGGCGAGCGACGCGTCGCGGTACATGGCCGAGCCGGCTGCGGTCTTGGTGTCAGCCGGCTCGGCGGCCCTGCGGTCGCTGTCATCGCCGTCGCCGCACGAGGCGAGCGCCACGACCAAGGAGTTGAGCGCTCAGAGGATCATGCCAGAGCACGCCTGAAGGGATGAACGGTGCCCAGGGTGTTCGGCGCCGCGGCGTTTGGCTGAACCCTCCGGCCAGCGGGTCGTTCGGCTGAACCTCGGGTCAGCGGGTCGTTCAGCTGAACTCGGGTCAGCGGCGCCATTACCGTAGCTGGGAGGGGGCTGGGGCTCGTCCGTCGCGGGCGTCGCGGGCAGGCGTGCGACCTCGCACGCCGTCTGTGGGCGCCACCGAGCCCGGCAAGACACCGGTGCTCACGGGCTGGGGACATCTCACGGTGTAGGCGGTGTAGGCTTTGCGCATGGCGTTCGACGAGGGGTTGGCGCAGCGGCTCCGTGAGCAACTCGCCGGCACGAGCGGAGTGGCAGAGAAGAAGATGTTCGGCGGCCTGTCATTCCTGGTCGACGGCAACCTGTGTGTCGGGGTGATGGGCGAGGAGCTGATCGCTCGTGTCGGCCTCGACGCCACGGAGGCCGCGCTCGGGCGCCCTGGTAGCCGGCTGTTCGACTTCAGTGGCCGCCCGATGAAGGGATGGATCACGGTCGACCCCAACGCCCTCGAGGCCGACGACGCCCTTGCCGGCTGGGTGGACGAAGCGCTCAGGTTCGTACGGACGCTGCCGCCGAAGTAGCCACCGGTGGCGACGAGCCCCTGGTTGGGTCTTGCTCCGGGCTGTAACGCGGGCCGGGTCGGGGAGACTGACCCTCGACCGACCGCTTACCAAGAGGAAGAGGAGAGGAAGAGGAGGCGCGATGCGCACGGTTGTAGGCCGGCGTCTGCGGGACGCGGACGTCGGCTAACTCCGCCAGCTGGCCGCCTGCCACGCGGCGGCCACCATCGACCTGGGAACCGGCGACGGCCGCTCCGTGCTCGCCAGTGCTGCGGCGCAGCCCGACCGGCTGGTCGTGGGTGTCGACGCCAGCGCCGCGGCGATGGCGGCGGCGTCGCGGCGTGCGGGCGCCACGCCCCGCCGCGGCGGGCTGCCCAACGCCCTGTTCGTGGTGGCCGCCGCCGAGGCGCTGCCGCGAGAGCTGGACGGCGTGGCCGACTTGGTCACCGTCCATTTCCCATGGGGCTCGCTGCTCCGTGGCCTGCTCGGCGCCGACCCGGCGACCATGACCGGGCTGACCAGGGTCATGCGGCCGGGCGCGACCGTGTCGATGCTGCTGTCGGCGACGGTCCGGGACCGCGGCGCCGGCGTGGCGCCGATCCAGGAAGCGACCTTCCACGCCGTGGCCGGGGCGTACGGCCGCTACGGGCTGGTCATCACCCAGGCACGGCCGGCGACTGCCGCCGACGTCGCCGCCGCCCGTTCGACCTGGGGCAAGCGCCTGGGCGCCGGCGTGCAGCGGCCGGTCTGGCTGCTGCGGGCGCGGTTCGCATCGCCCGGGCCGTCGGCATGACCATGCGGGAGCGGGCCCTGGCCCGGTACACGGCCCGCTGGCGGGATGCCGTGCGCAAGGTGCAAGACGATGCCGACCGCCTCGCCCGCCTGAGCGGCCTGTCCAGGCCCCGGGCTGCGTCGCCTGCGCGGTGCTGGGCTGCGGCTGGGGGCCTGCTCCGCTGGCGCGACGAGCGGACCTGCCGGGTGCAGCAGGAGGACCCGGCGTGGCTCTACCATCCAAGCCGACCCTTGGGCGCCAGATGGCCCACCCTCCGGAGAACCGGGGAACCTCAGGAGAGGATCTGAGCTCATGATCGGACGACTCCACCATGTGGTCATCGACTGCCTCGACGGCCGGGCACGCCGGGTACTCCCGCACCACGTGGCGGCGCCGTCGGATCCGAGCGTTGCGCTGCCGCCCCGTACCGATATCGCGTGGCTGCAGCCGTTTCCGGGACCCCGGCCTGTTCCCGGCGTTCGCCCTGCCCACAGCGTTGCCACCGACGCACCGATGAGTTTGCGCGCGACCCGCCGTCTCAACAGGGGGCAACCAAAATTGATCTCGACGGAAGTAGATCATGGGTAAGGTGCTGTATTCGGTCACGATGTCGCTGGACGGCTTCATCGCCGGCCACGGTGGTGACATGTCCTGGTTGACCGAGCACCTCGGGCCCAACCCGACGGTGGACGAGGTGATCGGCAAGAGTGGATGCGGCGTCCGCGTGTGGTGCCAATGCCGGGGCGGCTTGGTTGCTCCCGGTGCGCGTCGGCGCTGCTACTCGTCGAGGGCCTGGTCGAGGGGGACGAGGCGCTGCTGCAGGCCGAAGATCGCGGCCTGGGTGCGGTCGGCGAGCCCCAGCTTGGCCAGGATGCTGGACACGTGCGCCTTGACGGTCTCCTCGCCGATCTGCAGGGCCCGGGCGACCTGGCGGTTGGAGCGGCCGCGCGCCAGGGCGGCCAGGACCTCCAGCTCGCGTGGAGACAACTGGTCCAGCGGCCGCCGGCGGGCCGCGACCTGGCGGACCTCGCGGACCAGCCGCGCGGCGATCCGGGGCTCCAGCACGCTCTCGCCGCGGGCGGCGGCGCGGACCGCGGCGACGACCTGGTCGACGCCGGCGGTCTTGGGCAGGTAGGCGAGCGCGCCGGCGCGGACCGCGGCCAGCAGGTGCTGGTCGTCTTGGGAGGAGGTGAGCATGAGCACCTCGGTGGCGGGCCGGTCCTGTTTGATCTGGCCGAGTACGCTGATGCCGTCCTGGCCGGGGAGGAACAGGTCCAGCAGCACCACGGTGGGTGCCAGGGTGCGCGCCGCGGCGATCGCGCTGGGGCCGTCGGCGCACTCGCCGGCCACCTGGATGCCGTCCTCCTGCTCGAGCAGGAAGCGCAGGCCCTGGCGGACGACCTGATGGTCGTCGACGATCAGGACCCGGATCACGGCCGGCCCCTTGGCAGCACGACCCGCACGCTGGTGCCCTGCCCCGGCGTGGAGTCGAGCTGGAAGGTGCCGCCCAGCTCGGCGACCCGCTCGCGCATCAACCCCAGGCCGAGGCCGTGGCGCTCGGTGGCCCGGGCCGGGTCGAAGCCGGCGCCGTCGTCAGTGACCGCGACCGCGACCTGGCCGTCCTGGTGGTGCAGCCGCAGCGTGATCCTGGTCGGCTGGGCGTGCTTGACGGCGTTGACGAGCGCCTCCTGGACGACGCGCAGCACGGCGTGCTCGGCGGGTGGGACCAGCTCGACCGGCTCGAGCTCGGCGTCGACGGTCACGCCGAGCCGCTGGTGGTAGGCCCCGCACAGCTCCTGCAGCGCCGCGACCAGGCCAGCGTCGGCGAGCGCGACCGGACGCAGCTCCAGCAGCAGCGCCTGCATCTCGTGCATGGTCTGGGTGGCGGTGTGCTCCATCGTCTCGACCTGCGGGTGCAGCGGGGAGCCGGCCGGCAGCGCCCTGCGCAGGCCGCCCGCGAGCAGGCGCAGCGAGAACAGGTCCTGCGAGATCGAGTCGTGCAGCTCGCGAGCGATGCGGGCGCGCTCGCCGGCTTCGGCGAGCTGGCGTTCGGTGGCGATGGCGGCGTCCAGCCGCTCGGCCATACGGTTGAGGTTGCCCTCGAGCTGGGCGACCTCGTCGCCGCCGGACACCGCCACACGCTGCTGGAAGTCGCCGCCGGCGACCGCGACGGTGGTGGCGGCCAGCCGCTGCAGCCGCCCGACCAGCCGCCGGGTCGACAACAGGCCGAAGACCAGCCCGACCGGGATGGCCGCGACCAGCACCAGCAGCCCGACCCCAAGCTGCGGCAGCACGGCGTCCCAGCGGGTCGACTCCCCGGCCAGGCCGGGAAGCCTGGCCGCGGCCGGGACCTGCACGTAGACGACGCCGAGCAGGTCGGACGTGGCGAGGGGCTTGCGCTGCAGGTCGGGCTGCTTCCCGAGGTCGACCACTGGCGCGGCCGCCCACAGCACGTCGCCGCTGGGCGTGGGGGTCGGGACCAGGCCGTCGAGCTTCCCCCATGCCAGGGGCGGCTTGGTGGTCATCCTGGCGGGCAGCGCGCCCATGCCGGGCTCGCCGACCCGCCCGCCGACCCGGTACCGGGCCGGGTAGGAGCTGGCTACCACGCGCCCGTCCGGGGTGAGCAGCAGCGCGAGCGACATGGGCTTGGTGTCGTCCTGGGGGATGGTGGTGTAGGGGATGGCCACGCCGGTGCCGTCGGCGGACACCTGGGCCTGGCCGGGCCCCAGCCGCAGCTCGCGGTCGCCGAGCTGCAGCTCGCGGTCGGTCGGCAGCCGGCCCGACCTGGCGGCCAGCAGCATGGCCCTGTTGGCGTAGCCGCTGGCGGTGAGCGGGACGAGCGTCGGCTGCTCGGCCTGGGACACCAGCCCCGGCACCACGATCACGGCCACCACGGCCTCGACCAGGATGACCGCCGCGGCGGTGACCAGCAGATAGGAGGCGGTCATCTTGGCCTGCAGGCCCAAGCGTCGCTTCATCGGCATTCCCCGTCCTTGCCGCCAATCTTCCACCATCGACGCGCCCCACCGGAACGGCGACCGGCCCGGAGTCCGGCTGTGGCAGGTCAGACGCTGCGCAGCGCGTCGGTCGGCGCCAGGCGCGCGGCGCGCATCGCCGGGTACAGCCCGGCGACCGCGCCGATGGCCAGCCCCGCGGCCAGGCCGCCCCAGATGGCCACGGGCGGGACCAGCACCGGCCACCGCTGCCGGTCGGCCACGCCGACGGTGATCGCGGCGCCGATCGCCAGGCCGGTGGCGCCGCCGATGGCGGCCAGCAGCAGCGACTCGACCACGAACTGGGCGGCGACGTGGCTGCGGGTGGCACCCAGCGCCCGGCGCAGGCCGATCTCGCTGCGGCGCTCGAGCACCCCGATGACCATGGTGTTGGCGATGCCGATCCCCCCCACCAAAAGCGCCACCGCGCCCAGGCCCAGGAACAGGCCGGTGGTGGCGCCCTTGGCGGCCACGCGGGCG
>DASYUT010000256.1 GCA_036000965.1 Actinomycetes bacterium | reverse complement strand
CGAATCCGGCCTGGATCGGCTCGACCAGGTCGGCTGGGCGCAGGGCGGGGTCGGCGGCCAGTTGCTGCTCGCAGAAGGCGCACACCTCGTCGGTGAGCTTGTGCGCCCCCCGTGGTCCCGGCTTGGCCGGCACCAGCGCCGGCAGGCCCCCGGAATCCAGTGCGGTCGCCGCGGCGTAGTACGACTGCCGCGAGAACCCGAATACGGTTTGCCGCCGGCTGACCCATGACAGCGGGGCCCTCGTTGAGATCGCCCATCACGACGATATGGCGTTGGCCCGCAGCCACAAGCCCATCCACGATGCCGCGAACCCCCAGAGCCTGACGGGCTCGTTTCGGCCCTCCACCGCCGGCCTGGCTCTTGAAGGGGGTGGGGGTTCGATTCCGCCGCACGATCCCGTTGGTCTCTCTGTACACGTCGAGCTGGACCAAGAGTTCGATCATGCGTGCCTTGTCCGCCGCGCTGTATGCCGTGAGCTCGATCAGCGAATTGAAGTTGGCGAACGCCTCGAGGATCGGCTGACCTTCGGCCCATGTTGCCTGGTTGAACGCTCGCGGTCGCGCGAACAGGTTCTCCACGTTGAACGACGCGAACCGGACCGTCATCCCCTACCTCCCCAAAGTGAGCGAGCACATCGGATCGTACTCTCGCCCGCGGTGCCGGACAGCCTGCTCCCTGATCCCGGAGCGGCTCGCAACGGCAGTTTCCAGGCGGGCAGTGTTGCGTTGGGCCGCCCGCGGCAGGCTGAAGCGATACCTCCCCGCTCGGGATCAGATCGCCACGGCCAGCTCGTTGAACGCCAACGCCAGCCGAGGACGCTTCCCGCCAGCACCAGGGGTCCGCCAGCGGAACTCCGCAGCGCACACGGCATTCGCTGCCGCCAGCCGGGATTGCGATGCCGGAGATATCCACAACCTGCGAGCAGCGCCCCCGCGTCGGCCTGGTTGCTGCCATGCCGCTGGCCGGCCTCCGCCCGTTTGACGGTCTGGCCCACGAGCCCCGGCGCCATGGCGTGCCGCCGGTGGGTGCCGTGCCCCCGGACGCCCCGGCGGGCTGGGAGGCACCTCAGCGGCGTGGACCCAACCCGCCCGTTCCGCCATGCCCGTCTCGTCCTCATCCCGGGCGGTCAACAAGCCTGGGAGCCTGACGCGAGCTGCTTGGCGGTCTGCGCCAAAGTACCGGTGAGCTGCATGAACGTATTTACGTACCCTACGGGCGGTCACGCCGCCCAGATGCACACGTCGCGTGTCCAGTTCGATGAAGAACAGCACATACAACCGCCGCAGCCACACCGTATCCACCGTGAAGAAGTCACAGGCGACGATCCCGGCGGCCTGCTGGCGCAGAAACGTTGGCCACGAGGTGGTCGCCCGCCGTGGTGCCGGGTCGAGCCCGTGGCGGCGAAGCGTCGCACGGATCGCGGTCGCCGAGACCCTCGCGCCGAGGCGCAACAGCTCGCCCTGGATGCGCTGGTAGCCCCAGGTCGGGTTCTCCCTGGCCAGGCGGACGATCAAGCGTTGCAGCTCCTGGTCCAGCGGTGGCCGGCCGGTCTGGCGGTGCGGGTAGGTCCACGCGCCAGCGACCAGCCGCCGGTGCCAGCCCAGCAGCGTCTCGGGCGTGACGAGGAAGCACGACCAGCGGGAGCGGGGCAGCATGCGGCTGACCGCGGCGAGCAGGGCCCGGTCGGCGGGCTCCAGCCGGGGTCGTGGGGTCTGGCGGCGCAGCACCGTGAGCTGGTGGCGCAGCACCAGGATCTCAAGGTCCTTGGCGGCGTGGCCGCGGACGAGCAGCACGAGCAGCTGGATGGAGCGGCACAGCGTCAGGTAGGCAAGCTTCGACAGCACAAGAGTGACCTCTGCGGTGGGTGGCAGAAGCGCCACCATACCGAGCGGTGGTCGACGCGAACCGGCAGCTCACAGGCTACGTCCGAGTTTGCGCACCCTTCAGATCCTGCTGGCTAATTCGGGGTCATGCGGCCAGGGCCAGTTCGAGGCGGGCGAGGTGGCTGGTGCGTGTCCGGTCCATAGGGTGGCCGTTCCACCAGTGGTCCAGGCGGATCAGGTTGAGGGCCACGGCTGACAGCACATGTTCCAGGTGAACCTTCCTGCGGCCGCGATAGCGGGCGTGTCGCATGTCGGTGACGGCGACGGCCTGGTGGATGGTGCCTTCGACCCCGGCGCGCAGGGCATACTTGGCCTGCCAGTTCTTGGTGTCTTGCTGGGCGCGGGCGTCATCCAGGGCCTGCTGGACCTCGCGGGGCCGCAACGTGAGCTGGCGTCCGCCGCGGCCGGCGGTGGTGCACCGGTCGCGGACCGGGCAGGCCTGGCAGACCTCGCCGGGGAACTTCACCACGATCGCCTCGGTGCCGCGCTGGGTGCAGGGGCTCCAGGAGGCGCTGCGCTGTCGTTGCGGGCAGGTCACCTGCTGAGCATCCCAGTCGATGTGAAACGCGGCCCGGTCGAACCCGGCACCGGCGCGGGCCTGGGCGGAGGTGTCCAGCAGCACGGGGGTGATCAAGGCGATGCCGAAGGTGGCCAGCGAGCCGACGAGCAACTCCGCCGAGGGGTAGCCGGAGTCGAGGTAGTGCTCAGCCGGGAGCAGGCCGCGGCGGGCAAGCTGCCGGTGGATCGGTTCGGTCATCGCGGTGTCGGGCACGGTGGCGTCGGTGGTCTGAACGCCTGTGATGATGTTGGGCACCTCGGTGGCTTGCCCAACCAGTGCGGACTGCCCCTGCTGGTCGTCGGCGCCGTCGGCCGTGCCCGCACCGTCGGGGACCTCGGGGGGATCGCAGGTCTCGCTGACGTGCACCTTGTAGCCGTTCCAGAAGGTGTCGCGCTTGCCGCCGCAGCGGGCGTCGGTGTCATACGGCGAGGTCACCCGACACCTGCCCGGCGGGAGACCGTCCTCGTCTGCCTCCCGCCGCTTGACCACCTCCCGCCCGTCCCTGGTGACCGTTCGGGTGTAGTTCTGCAGCACCACCACCCGCAACACCTCGACGGCGGGCAGCTCGCGCAGCCAGACCGGCGCAGCCGCGGAGTACACGGCCCCAAGTAGCGCGAAGGCGTCCTGGCCGTAGACCCCTGCCAGCTCGGTGCGCTTGGCCTGGGAGGTGGGCAACCGCCAGGCGTCCACCCGCGCGGTGTACCGCTTGCCCCACGAGGCTACCTCGAGGGTGTGGGCCAGCCAGCCCGGTGCGGCGACCGCCAGCGCCTCCACACAGGCCCGCACCGACTCACCCGCCAGCTCCAGCCGGTTCAGATCCCGAACCGCCGCCAGCACGTGCGTGGAATCGGTGCGCTGTTTCCCGCCTGCCTTCACCAGTCCCTTCTCCTTCAGGGCCGCCAGCAGCAGGTCCAGCACCCGCTCCTCCAACCCGTACTGGATCACTCGGGTGCGGAACTCGCACAGCACCGAGGCGTCCAACCCCGGATCGTCCAGCTCCATCCCGAGCGCGTACTTCCAGTCCATCCCGAACCGCACCCTGTGCGCCGCCGCCCGGTCGGTCAGGTCCTCGGCCATCTGCAGCACCGTGACCAGCGCCAACCGTCCCGGCGACCAGCCTGGCTTGCCCCGCACCCCGAACGCTTCGGCGAACTCCGCATCGGCGAACAGCTCGCCCAGCTCGTCGCGGATCCGCATCGCCAGCGGGTAGGGGCCCTTGGCGGCCGCGGCCCGCGCCGCCCGCACGGTTGCTTCCGGGATCTGCGGCCACGGCCGCGGCTGCATCGACATCACACACTCCATCCTGCGGCCGGGAACGGGGGAACGGCGACCGCTGCACGATCATCGACCCACAGAAGATCAACAGGTGGAGCAGCGCCGACACGAAACTCAGCGCGTCGTCGAATTAGCCAGCAGGATC
>DASYUT010000255.1 GCA_036000965.1 Actinomycetes bacterium | reverse complement strand
CCCCGAGCCGCGCTGGAGTAGCGGTGACGGTGTCAGGCCAGCCCCAGCCGCTTGGCCAGCTCGGCCGGCGAGCACGTCAGGCCGACCAGGAAGGTGCCGAAGCGGGCGTAGGCGGCGGTCACCTCGTCGAACCGCATCTCGTAGACGATCTCCTTGATCGCGGCCAGGTCGTCGGCCAGCAGGGTGACGCCCCACTCGTGGTCGTCGAGGCCCGTCGCGCCGGTGATGAGCTGCAGCACCCGTCCGTGGTAGCGCCGGCCCACCTTGGCGTGGCCGCCCATGAGGCGGCGGCGCTCCTCGAACGGCAGCCGGTACCAGTTGGCACCTGGGTCGCGGGCCTTGCTCATGGGGTAGAAGGCGAGGACTGCCTTGCGGGGCAGCTGCGGGTGGAGCTTGTCCTCCCGGTACTTGGCCAGGCGCTCCCCGGCCGCGGCGAGCTCGCGCTCGAGAATCTCGGGGTCTCGGCCGGCGTGCTCGGCCTCGACCCGAGCCCGGGTCTCCTCAGGGGTGGCCATGTACTCGGAGGTCTCGGTCAGCGAGACGAAGGAGAACGCCGGGGAGAGCGCTGCCCCGACCATGCCGGTGCCGAGGGCGCGGCCGAGCGCCTCGTGGCGGGCGAGGTCGGGGCCGAGGGCCATGATCCCGGCGTCGGCCTTGAGGCCGAGCACGGTAGAGCAGAGCACCTGGTGGTCGGGTTCGGCGGCAAACCCGTCGAGGGCGGCCACGAGCTGCTTGCCGGCCAGGCCGGGGTCGGCGCATCGGCCCGGGTCGACCCGGTAATAGAGGTGGGTGACACCCCAGCCGACGGAGGGCCGAACGGGGTCCATGAGGGGTTCCTCCTCGCACGCCAGGCTGGTCGGGCTCTCGATCATAGGTTCATCTTGCCTGCTCACGCGCTAGTCTGCCGCCTTTGGCGCAGATGCGTCGGCCGCTCAGGCGGGTTCGAGAAAATTGGCCCTATTGACATTTGTGACCTGGTGCTAGAGTTCCGCGCGAGCAGCGGTGCACGCTTCCCGCAGTGCGGTTCGAGCTGTCCCTGCCCGCCGGTCCGCGTGGGGTCCGGCTCAGAGTTGAACTCAAGGGTGGAAGGGAGGTACAGGTTCGTGACCACTGGAGTCGTCAAGTGGTTCAACCCCGACAAGGGGTACGGCTTCATCGCTCGTCCGGACGGCGACGACGTGTTCGTGCACTTCTCCGCGATCCAGGCGGAGGGGTACCGCTCGCTCGACGAAGGGCAGATGGTGGAGTTCGAGGTGACGCAGGGGCCCAAGGGTCTCCAAGCGGCCAACGTCCGCATGTTGCCTCCACAGTGAGCTGAGATGCGAAGACGGCCCGCCGCGCTCGCCCACGGCGGGCCGTTTCACGTGGGGCGGCTCAGGGGCGGCTGCCTCCCGGGTGGTCGCGCAGGAACCGCTCGACCTCGGCGACGAGGTCCTCGGGCGGGAGGTTCTCGAGCGAGGACGCCTCCTGGTCGTGCGTGGCCTCGAGCCGCTCGACGTAGCTGACCAGCTCCGGGTCGTCGGCCACGATGTCGGCCACGGTCGCGTCGAACGCCTCGGTCGCCTCGACCAGCGAGCTCGTGTCGATCGGCAGGGAGAGCAGCGTGCGCAGCCGCTCGACCAGGGCGAGGGCCGCGCGCGGGTTCGGCGTGGCCTGCACGTAGTGGGGGAGCGCGGCCCAGAGGCTGACCGCTGGGACGTCCGTCCGGTTGGCGGCGTCGGCGAGCACCCCGAGAATGCCGGTCGGCCCCTCGTAGCGGGAGGTGGCCATGCCCAGCTTGTCTGCCAGGGCGGGGTCGCCGGCGGAGCCGACCACCTGCACCGGCCGGGTGTGGGGCACGTCGGCCAGCAGGGCGCCGAGCGTGACCACCATCTCGACGTTGAACGCCCGGGTGACCTCGAGGACCTCCTGGGCGAACGTCCGCCAGCGCAGGTTGGGCTCGTCTCCGCGGACCAGGATGAAGTCGCGGTCCGATCCTGGCAGGCGGACGGCCTGGAACTCGACCGTGGGCCACTCGATCACGCGGCCGGTGCCGTCGGCGAGCCGCACCGTCGGACGGGTGTCCTGGAAGTCGTAGAACTCCTCGGGGTCGATGCGGGCAAAAGTCTCCGCATCCAGGGCGGCGGCGACGAAGCCGAGGGCGGTGGTAGCCGCCTCGCCGGCGTCGTTCCACCCCTCGAAGGCGGCGACCAGGACTGGGCGGCGCAAGGCGGGCCGGTGCAGGAAGGTGGTGTGGTCCATTGCTCCACGATGCCATCAATCGGCGTCTCACGGCAGCGGTCTACGCACCCCTGCCTAGTTTCACTCTGTACTGCAACGCGCACGATCTTGACGACCTGACGTCGTCTGCTCAGGGGACAACAAAAGTTGCGAAGACGCAGTACTATTACTTGCGAGGCCCTCGCGCTGTCTTGGCCCCCCCGGACGGCGCGGGGGTCCTTCTCGTGGTGGAGGGCTCACAGCTCGCCGAGCGGGACCGACTCGTCGGCCAGCCGGGCCCGGTCCACGGCCCGGTCGGCGGCGATGACGGCGCGGACCGGGTCCTCGGCGTCCCAGTCGTTGACGATCAGCGCGGCCCGGGGCTTGCCGCCCTCGAGGTACCAGGCGACGAACCTGGGCTCCTTGACGTCCTGGCCGCCCCGCACCACGACCTCGTCGGGGTCGCGGACGTGGCCGAGGTAGGACAGGGACAGGTCGAACTGGTCGGAGAAGAAGTACGGGACCCGATCGTAGCGCTCGTCCGCCCCGGCCATGTTGCGGCCGGCCATGCGGCCCTGGTTGAGCGCCTCGGCCCAGTGCTCGATCCGGATCCGGCCGAACAGCGGGTGCGCGGCCCGGGCCACGTCCCCGGCCGCGTACACGCCCTGAGTGGCCGGGTCGGCCACCCGCAGGTGCTCGTCCACCAGGATGCCGTCGTCGACCGGGAGCCCGGCCGCCTCGGCCAGCGCGGTCTCGGGCCGGACGCCGACCCCGACGACCACCGCGTCGGCGGGCAGGCGGGTGCCGTCGTCGAGCACGACCGCCTCCGCCCGGCCGTCGCCCTCGATGCGCGCGGCCTTGGTGCTGGTGTGCACGTCCACGCCCCGGTCACGCAGGAACGCCTCGAAGAACCTGCCCATCTGCGGGCCGACCGCCCTGGTCCACAGGGTCTCGGCGATCTCGAGCAGGGTCACCCGGGTGTCCTTCTGGGTCGCGCTCGCCGCCACCTCGGCGCCGATGAAGCCGCCGCCGATCACGACCAGGTGCTGGGCCCGGTCGATGGCGTCCCGCAGGCGCTCCGAGTCGTCGACGGTGCGCAGGTAGTGCACGCCGGGCAGGTCCTCGCCGGGGAGACCGAGCCGGACCGGCCGGGCCCCGGTGGCGAGCAGCAGGCTGCCGTAGTGCAGCTGGTCGCCCACCTCGGTGGTGACCGTGCGCGTGGCCGGGTCGACCGTGCTGGCCCTGGTCGCCAGCAGGAGCTCGACGCCGTTCTCGACGTACCAGGCCTCGTCGTGGGTGCGGACCTTCTCCCGACCGGCCTCGCCGCGCAGGAACTCCTTTGACAGCGGGGGGCGCTCGTAGGGCAGCTCGGCCTCGGCCGTCATCACCAGGACCGAGCCCCGGCCCGGCATCGAACGGATGCCCTCGGCTGCCTTGGCGGCCGCCACCCCGCCCCCGACGATCAGGAAGTCGACGTCACGCACGGCCATTGTGCTCCTCCAGCGATGTCGTGGTCCGGCCGCCTCGGGCGAGGCTCGCGCCATTCTTGACCGCTCCCGTCCCGGAGGCGAGCGCGTCCAGCCAGCGGGCCCGGGCCAGGTAGGTGGACGGGTCCTGGTCGTAGGCGCCGGTGCGCCGGATCGCCCGGGCCACGGCCGCCGGCACCAGCGGGCCGAGGTCACCCCCGCGGGCCGCCACCGCCCGCGCCTCGGTGGCCGAGCGCGCGGGCACCCACGCCGCCGTGGGCAGCCTGACCGCCGTGGGCAGCCTGACCGACGGCAGGCCGTGCTCGTGGACCGGGTGCCCGGCCCGGTCGGCGACCAGCAGGGATGCCGCCCCGGCCAGGCGGGCCAGGGCCGCCTCTGGGTCGTCGTAGTAGCGCGCGTCGACCAGCTGCGCGGCCTTGTCGGTGCCGAGCAGCAGCGCGACCTCCCCGCGGGCGAGGCCGCCGAGCGCCTCGGCCATGTCGACCAGCAAGGGGTGGCTGGAGACGGCGACCACGGCCCAGCGGTGGCGGCTGGCCCAGGCCCGGACCCAGTCGAGCCGGTCGACCGGGTGGGCCCGCTCCACGGCCTCCTTGTCCAGGCTGGCCTGGGCCATCGCCAGCACCACCCGCTCGCAGCCGGCGCGCCGGCCAGCCACTGCGAGCGCGGCATGGGCTCTGGTGAACGGGTTGAAGGTACCGGCGAGCAGCCCGTGCCGGCGTCCAGGAGCAAGCGTGCCCGCCACCAGCTCCAGCCGGGGCGGCCCGGGCGCGCGGGCCCGGGCCAGGGCGGCGGCCAGGGGCGCCAGCCGCCGCCGCTCGGCCGCGGTCGGCTCTGCCCGGCGCATGGCATCAGCATGGCACGCCGAAGGCAGGACACCGCCTGGTTGGCCAGGCGCGACCTCCGCTGGTTCCATAAGAGACCGGACCGGAAGAGGCCGGACCGGAAGAGACCAGACCGGAACCGGGGGATTTTCCCGTGCAGCCTTCCTGACCGCGTGATCCAAGGAGGCCGGATGGCCGAACCACTGACTCACCCCTCTGCCTGGCGGGCGCCGCACGCCTTCGACCTGGCCACCGGGGTGGTGGCGGCGGGGGACGGGGCCTGGACCGCCACCGTCGACCCCGGCTGGACCGTCGGGGGGCGCCCGAACGGCGGCTACCTGCTGGCGCTCGCGACGCGGGCCGCGCTCGCCCCGCCTGGGCCGGCCGGCGCGGGCGAGGCCGTCCACCCGGACCCGCTCGCGGTCAGCGGCCACTTCCTGGCCCCGCCGTCGCCGGGACCGGCCGAGCTGGTGGTGACTCCGCTGCGGGCCGGGCGCTCGGTGTCGACGCTGCGCGTCTCGCTGGCCCAGGACGGGCGGCTCTGCCTGGAGACGCTGGTCACGGCCGGCCGGCTGGACGGGGCCGAGCCGGCCTGGCGGGCGTCCGGCCCACCCGACCTGCCCCCTCCCGAGGCGTGCGTGCGTGGCCGGTCGGATCTGCCCGGTGGCGTCCGGGTCGCCATCCTCGACCACCTCGACCTCCGCCTCGACCCCGCCACCGCCGGTTGGGCGGCCGGCCGTCCCGCGGGCAGGCTCGAGATGCGCGGCTGGGTCCGCTTCCAGGACGGCCGCCCGCCCGACCCGCTCGGGCTGCTCCAAGTCGTCGACGCGCTGCCCCCAGCCTCCTTTGAGCTGGGGATCGCCGCGTGGGCGCCCACAGTCGAGCTGACCGTGTACGTCCGCCGCCGGCCCGCGACCGGCTGGCTGCGCTGCGCGGTCCGGGGAAAGCTGCTCCAGGGAGGCTGGTTCGACGAGGAGGCCGAGGTGTGGGACGCCCGGGGCGAGCTGGTGGCCCAGTCCAGGCAGCTCGCCGGCGCCCGGGCCCCCACCCCGCCGAGCTCCTGAGGCAGCCCTCCTGGGGTGGCTCTCCTGGGGTGGCCCTCCTGGGGTGACCCTCCTGGGGTGACCCTCCTGAGCGACCTGAGGCAGCCCTCCTGGGGCCTGCGGCGGCTCTGCCCGACCTGCCCGACTGAGCACACTCCGGGCGGGCCCGTCCCACCCGCCCGGATCAGCTCTGCAGCTCCTCGGGGACGACGGTCAGCTCGAGCAGCTCGCCGCCCCGGAAGGCGCGCACGGTGACCGGCTGGCCGATCACCTCGGTGACCATGAGCCGCTGCAGGTCGCCGGCGTCCACCACCGGGCTGCCGCCCAGGTCGATGATGAGGTCCTCGCGGCGCAGCCCGGCCCGGGCTGCCGGGCTGTCCCGCATGACCTCCACGACCTCGACCGCGCCCTTGCGGTCGAGCACCGCGGCGACCCGCGGGGGGAGCGGCCGCCTGCCTCCGGCGATGCCGATGTAGGCGCGCCGGAAGCGGCCCTCCCGCATGAGCGCGGCGATGATCCTGCGGGTGGTGCTGTTGATGGGGACGGCGAGCCCGAGGCCGACCCCGGCCACCGCGGTGTTGACGCCCACCATCCGCCCGTGCCCGTCGACCAGCGCGCCACCGGAGTTGCCGGGGTTCAGGGCGGCGTCGGTCTGGATCACGTTCTCGACGATCCGGCTGGCGCTGCCATCCCTGGTGGGGAAGGAGCGGCCAAGGGCGCTGACCACGCCGGCGGTCACCGAGCCGGCCAGCCCCATGGGGTTGCCCACGGCCACGACCAGCTGGCCGACCCGGAGCCGGTCGGCGTTCCCCAGGGACACCGGCTCCAGGTCGGCCTCGCTGGCCCGGATGACGGCCAGGTCGGACAGCGGGTCGCGGCCGACGACCTCGAAGCGGAGCTCGCGGCCGTCGGGGAGCGAGGCCCGGCCGCGATCGGCCCCCTCGACGACGTGCGCGGAGGTGATGAGGAACCCATCCGGGGTAAGGACCGCCGCCGAGCCAGAGCCCAGGGCCTGGTAGCCGCCTCGTACCCGCCGGTTCACGCGCAGGCTGGCCACCGAGCCGAGCAGCCGTTCGGCCACCGACGTCACCACCATGGAGTAGGCGTCCATGGCCTCGGCGTCGACGTCTGCCGGGGAACCGCCGCGCTCCTCGGACGTGGAGTCCGCAAGCAGCGCATCGATGAACCGGATCGCGCCCATCCCACACCTCCCGGCGGCTACCGCCGACTGCCGTGCCATTGCTCCGTAATATTGTAATGAAGCCAGGCCGACTTTGGTGCGGCCGTGAGCTTGCATAATGTTGGCGATGGCAGCAGAACCGGAAACCCTCGAGCGCCTGCAGGCGGCAGTGTCGGCCGAGCCCGACAACCTCCTGCTGCGGGTCGAGGTCGCCAGGCTCCTGCTCGACGCCGAGCGGTTCGAGGAGGCGCTCCAGCAGTGCGTGCTGGTGCTCGACCGCGCGCCAGGCAACAAGGACGCACTCGCCCTGGCCGTCCAGGCCGCGGGCCGGGTCGGCGGGCGCCCGTCCCGTCCGTCCCCGTCGTCGCTGGCCGGGCGGGTCCGCGCCTGGGCGCTCGGGCCGTCCCAGCCTGAGGTGGCCGCTCGAGCCCCGGACCTGGGCTGGAGCCCCGTGGAGCCCCAGCAGCGGCGGCCCGGCGCGGCACTGCGCCCCATCGACCTGCACCTCGGGGCGGTCGAGCAGCCAGGGGTGACCCTCGACGACGTCGGCGGCATGTCCGCGGTGAAGCGCCGGATCACCAGCGGGTTCCTGGGGCCCCTTCGCCATCCGGAGATGCGCCGGCTCTTCGGCAGGTCGCTCCGCGGCGGGCTGCTGCTCTACGGGCCGCCCGGGTGCGGCAAGACCTTCGTCGCCAGGGCCACCGCTGGCGAGCTGGGCGCCTCGTTCCTCGCCGTCGACCTGGGCCACATGCTCGACATGTGGCTCAGCTACAGCGAGCAGACCCTCCACGAGATCTTCGAGCGCGCCCGCGCGCACGCGCCATGCGTGCTCTTCGTGGACGAGCTCGACGCCCTCGGGCGCAAGCGGGCGCAGCGGCGCTACTCGGTCGGCCGGAAGGTGGTCGCCCAGTTCGTGGCCGAGCTGCACGCCGTCGGCCAGGACACGGAGGATGTGGTGGTCCTCGCGGCGAGCGCCCAGCCGTGGGAGGCTGACATCGCCCTCCGCCAGCCAGGGCGGTTCGACCACCGGCTGCTGGTGCTCCCGCCCGATCACGACGCCCGCGCGTCCATCCTGCGCGCCCGCCTGGGCGGCCGTGAGGTCGCCGGCCCCGGGGTCGACGAGCTCGCCACCCAGACTGAGGGCCTGACCGTGGCCGAGCTGATCGACCTTTGCGACGAGGCCATGATGGCCGCGAACGAGACGAGCCCACCCGGCGGGCCTGCCCGAGCGGTCACGGCGGCCGACTTCAGGCGCCTGCTCGCCGCGCTGCGCCCGAGCGCGCCGGTCTGGTTCGCGGGCGCCCGCGACCACCTCCGGTACTCGGGCGAGAGCGTGGCCTACGACGAGCTGGCCGCGTACCTGCGCGCAAGCAGGAGCTGACCGGCAGTCCTCGATCGATGTGGGGAGCTCGCTCTGGCGTGGCGTGCCCTGCCCGCGGTCCTCGTTCGATGTGGGGGGAGGCTGTCCGAGCTCCCCCCACGGCCCCCCAACAGCGCCTGTGCCATGGCCAGGGGGATCCCGAAGGGTGCCGGTGCCATGGTCGGGCGGATCCCGTCAGCCCAGGACCGCCTCGGCTTCGATCTCGACCCGCCAGCGGGGGTCGAGCAGGCCGGCGACCACGACCATGGTGGCGGCCGGACGGACCGCGCCGAACACCGCGCCGTGCGCCCGCCCGACCGCCTCCCAGTCCCCGGCGTCGACCAGGAACATGCGGGTGCGGACGACGTGCTCGGCCCGGGCGCCGATCCCGGGCGAGGCCAGCGCGTCGAGGATGATCTCCAGGCAGCGCCGGGCCTGCCGCTCGGGGTCGGGGTCGCACGAGCCGTCGGGCCAGATCGGCGCCGTGCCCGACACCAGGACGCGGTCGCCGACCTTGACGGCCCGGCTGAAGCCGATCTCGGGCTCGTAGGGTGACCCGGAGGCCACCCGGGTCCGTTGCGCCGGCGTGCTGGTCACGGTCTACGGCTCCTTTGGTCGGGGAATTTGGTCGGGACGGCCCGGGGCCCACCGCGGCCTGCGGCGTCGGCGCCCCCCACGCTCCTCACCGCCCCGAGGTCGTGGGCGTGAAGGAGCGGCGACCTGCGGCTCTTCCAGAGCCGTCGTGACCGCACGGACCCGAGCGGACCACGGTGTGCTGGCAGAGGTTGACCAAGTCCCCTGAATCCTCGGACAACCGCCACGTTCGCCACTTTCTCGACTGTACGGCAAGGTGTAGCGTCCCACGCGAGGACTGCGGACCGCGACGCGAGGGAGCCGCTGCCCCACCCGGTCGGGCAGGGTGTGTCGTCTGAGGAGGTCGCTGTGCTGCGGCCCCGTCCCCTAGTAGCTGGCTTCCCGCCAGCTCGCCGATCACCCATGTCGTGTGGCACGCGACCCTCGCCGCGTTGCAGCTGGAAGGGGCTTCCTCATGCCAGCCATCACCGGCCGCTGGGCCGCCCGCGTCGCCGTCACCATCGTGGTCGCTCTGCTTGTCAGCGGGTGCGCCGGCAAGACGGCCACGTCGACCGCCGCGTCCACGCCCAGCACCACGACCACCGCGGCGCCGACCACCACAACGGTCCCGCCCATGACCGCCAACGAGCTTGCCTGGCTCAAAGCGGTCACAGCCCTGCACAACAAGATCGACAAGGTGTTCAGGCAGTCGGGCGTCACCCTGACGCGCGCAAAGATGACGTCGTATGCGAACACGCTGCGCGGCTGTGGTCGTGAGCTGGCTCGGATCGGTCCTCCCAGCGACCGCCTGCAGCCGGTCTATGCCTTCGTCAAGCAGGCGTGCGCCGAGTACGACAAGGGGGCGAAGTGCCTTGCCACGGCCGCTGGTGTCAGTGACGCGAGCGGTGGGGTCGTCGCCAGTACGGCCGCGGCGCGGACGCAGGAACGGGCAATCAACTGCGGCTTCGAGGCTCAGGGGAACGGCAGCAACCTCCTCGTCGACGCCGAGGCAAAAGCCGAGGAGATCAAAGCCGAAGCCGGCTGACTTCGCGGGTTCGGGGGATCGATCCGCAGGTGGCCGCGCACCCCTGCGATCCGATCGAGCATGCCCCGGGGGTATGGCCCAGCTGTGGTGCTCGTGACTGCTCTGGCCCCCCCGGACCGGCTGCGCGCCAAGCGCCCCGTACCAAAGGCAGCGGAACACCGCCAGGTCCAGGGTGCGCTTGTGGCCGTAGCAGCACACCCTGGCCTGCTCCCAGGCCAGGGTGGTCATGCCGCGAGCAGGATCAGCTCCGGCAGCCGCTGGCCCTTGACCCTGGGGCGGCCGGGCTTGCCGGTGCGCGGCGGCGCCAGCTCGTACAGCGCAGCGTCGCAGCGCAGCCGGCTGGGTGACGGTCAGGTTGGCGGGCGCGTCGCGCCAGGTCCGGCCGATGTAGGCGGCGTCGCCGACCAAGTGGACCAGCCAGTCGGGGTAGCGGGCGCAGGCCTGCTCGACCAGCTGGCGGGCGAGGGTGAGCTTGGCCGGCCGGTCGGGGGTGGCCCTGGTGTGCCTGGCACGCTTGGCTTTGCGCCCCTTGCGGGTCATGGCGGGCCGCCACAGGCGGGCGAGCACCGGCAGGCACCCCATCCGGTGGGGGACGAACGGCAGGCGCACCAGCACGCCGACGACGACCCAGCTGTTGCCCCCACGCGGTCCGGTTGCGGCCCGGCGCGGCCGCGTCATGGTGCCAGGCGGCCCCGAAGATCTTGCGGCCACAGCGTTTGAACAGGCTGTCGTCCACGGCCAGCAGGATCGGGGCGTCCGGGGGGACCAGTAGCCGCACGATCATATCCAGCAGCGCCAGGCCGACCTGGTCGACCGACCAGCGGGCCGCCGAGAAGAAGCGGTGCGCTTTGGTGTGGTGCCATACGCCGGCCAGCCGGGCGCCGACCAGCATGCCGGTCACGGTCCCTGGGCTTTGTTGGGCGAGGAACCCGGCGGCCAGGGCGGTGAAGGTTCGAAACGTGGGGGCGGTGAAGCAGGGACCGAAGACGCTGAGAAGCTCGGCGAGCGATGTCGGGAGGGTTGGCATGAGCATCGGTGGTCGTTGGCTTGGCGGATGGGACCGCCGATGCTCTCTTGCACGTCCCAACCAGGTCAAACCGGGCATGCATACGCTCGTCCCGCTCCCGGTCACGCCGAGCGCCGACCCGCAAACTGCGACGAGTAGGTCGCGGTAGGGAAAATCTGGCGCCCGGCGCGCGTCTATACCTCAAGAAGGATGCGGCAGCCACGGGGAGGACGGGTGGACGAAGCGGCGCTGGTGCGGGCGGCCCACAACGGCGACCGCGAGGCGTTCATGCAGCTGGTCCGGGTGCACCAGGCCGGCGTGCGCGCCTTCGCCCGTGGGCTGCTCGGCGACCGCGTGCTGGCCGAGGACATCGCCCAGGAGGCCTTCCTGCGGGCCTGGCGGGGCCTGGGCGCCTTTCGCGGTGATGCGGCGTTTGCGGCCTGGCTGTACGCCATCGCCCGGCGGGCGGCGCTGGACGAGCTCCGCCGGCCGGCCGTGCGGACGGTGCCGGTCGAGCAGGTCGCGGAGCTGGCGGATCGGCGTGGTAGTGACCCGGTGCTGCGTGGCGACCTGGAGCGGGCCCTTGGGGCGCTGGAGCCCGCCCAGCGGGAGGCGTTCCTGCTGGTCGTGGTCTTGGGCCTGTCGTATCAGGAGGCTGGCGGCATGACCGGCTGCCCAGCCGGGACAATCGCCAGCCGCGTGTTCCGGGCCCGCACGCGGCTGGCCGGAGCCCTGCGCACGCCAAAGGAGGATCCGGCGTGACCATCCACGAGCACGTGCAGCAGACACTGTCGGCCAGGCTGGACGGGCAGGCCGACCCCGAGCAGCGCTTCCTGGCCGAGCGGCACCTGGCGCAGTGCCAGGCATGTCGGGCCATGGTGGGGGCCTTCGCCGGGGTCGACGCGCTGGCCCGGGAGGTCCTGCTGCCGTCGGGGCCAGCGCCGTTCGAGGCGGCCCTGGCCCAGCGGCTGGCCGCCGAGCCGGCCCATGGCCAGCCGCTTGGCCCGCCGCGGCTGCGGCGCCGGCTGTGGCTGGCCGGCGTGGCCGCCGTGCTGGTGGTGGTGGCGCTGGTGCTTGCAAGCATCGTCGTCTCCCCGGCCGCCCGCTGGCCGCTGCCGGTGCCCACCACGACCCCCCAAACGGCGCCGCAGGAGCTGACCCTCGCCAAGGTCCTGGTCCGGGCCGAGCAGGCGGCCAGCGGGGTGCGCACGCTGCAGGGGCGCTTCACCCGCACCGAGACCGCCATGCCCACCAGCAGGACCGTCACGACCAGCTACCGCTTCGTGTTCGCCAGCCCCGACCGGGTCCGCGTCGAGGGCGGCCCCGGCGCCGAGGCGCGCCTGGTGATCATCGACGGGCCGGCGGCCCGCGGGATATGGGTAGGCAGGGAGGACCCTCGGCCGCTGGTGTCGACCGGCCTGCCGCTGGTCAGGCCGCAGGGTCAGGACGCCCTGGCACCGCTGAGCGAGGGGCTGACGCTGTGGTTCCGCAACCGGCTGGAAGACGCCGACCAGCCAGCGTCGCTCACCACGCGGGAGGGCCGCCGCGTCTACGTGCTCCGGCTGCGCTACGAGTGGTCCACCGCGGCAGGGCCAGCCCTGATCACCCACCTTGAGGTGTGGCTGGACCCCGCCACCTTCCTCCCAGTGCGCATCCAGTACCAGGACCGCGCCAAGCCGGGCCGGGTGATCGTGCGGCGGGACGTCCGCTACACCTACCAGCGGGTCAACGGCCCGGTGCCGCCCGGCGCCTTTGCCGTCCCGGCCGGCGCGACATTCCGCGCGGCCGGCCAGTTCCGCCCTATGCCGCTTGGGCAGGCCAGGGCACTGGCGTCCTACAAGGTGCCCCACATCGGGACGCTGCCCCGGCCGGGCTGGCGGCTGCTGCGCTCCGGCTTCGCCCCGGTCGGGCGCCCGACCGGCAGCGAGGGCGGCAACCCCAAGGGCCGCGATCTGGTGGTGGCCGTCTACGGCAGCGGCCTGGAGCGCCTGGTGCTGACCACCCTGCTGGTGGGCGACCAGGAGCTGGGCCGCCTGCAATATGACGACCCCTTCGGCGGCGAGGGGATCCAGCGGGCCACCACCCGGTACCGGCTGCGGGCCGGCGCCTACGCCGGCACGGTCGCACACCTTGGCCTGCCCAGCGCCGACGCGCCCTACCTGTGGTTCCGCAGCGGCGGAGTGGTGGTCACCCTCAGCGGGGCGGCCAGCAGCCAGGAGTTGATCGCCGCGGCCGAGTCCCTCACCCGCTGAGCGCCCCCGCAGACTCAGCGCACCGCACATCGGCGGCCCAGTCGCGCTGACCGCCCCAGGCGCGCTCGCCACCCAGGCACTGCGCTGTGGCCGTGCTGTGACCGATCTGCAACGCGTGCCCGGGATAAGCAGGCCGATGCCGTCCCGTCCAAGCAGTCGAGGAACATGCCGAGGACCGCCACGCCTTGGGTCGTGGTGGCCGGAAGGGAGACCTCCGATGCAGCGATTACGTGAGTTCCTGCGGCCCCGACGCCGCGGGACAATGGGGTCGGTGGCAGGCGCACTGGCCGCACTCGCCCTGATCACCGGCATCGCGGCCGGAGCGCTCGCCGTCGGCGCCACGCCAGCTGGGCTCGCCACGCCAGCGGCAGCGATGCCGCTGGCGCTGACTGGCTGCCAGTCGACCGCGCCCGCCCTGCCCTGGCCGGTCCTGCGGATCGGCAGCCGCGGCGCGGACGTGACCGCGCTGCAGCACATGCTGCGCGGATGGAGCGACATCAACCGCTTCAGCGTCGCCGCCGACGGGATCTACGGCCCGCGGACCGCCGCCGCCGTCCGCGTGTTCCAGCGCTTCCACGGGCTGCGCGTCGACGGCGTCGTCGGCCCGCAGACGTGGGGGTCGCTCGCCGCGTTCATCGTCGCCCGCGGCGACCGTGGCGGGTTCGTCGCCGCCGCCCAGGTCGAGCTGACCAAGAACGAGTACCCGGTCGCCGTCGACGGCATCTTCGGCCCACGGACCCAGGCCACCGTCCGCCGAGCCCAGTGTGACCTCGGCCTGCGTGTGGACGGGATCGTCGGGCCACGGACCTGGCGGGCCTGATCCCACGCATCCTGAAGTGAGCGCAACCGACTGCGACCTGTGCAGCCCATGCCGGTGATCACCGGCATGGGCTGCACGCCTCGGCGTGCCTCGCAGGCGTCAGGCTCGGCAGGGCGAGACCTCGGAAGGTCAGCGCAGGTAGAACCAAGGTAGATCGTTGACCGCGTCGTTGACCGAGCAGAGCAAGCTCTCAGATTGAGACCACCAGATCGGAACCTGGTGCTTCGACCGGCATGCGATTCAGAGCTCCGGCCCGCTTTACCCGCCCGTTCCCCTGCCAGCCTGAGCTCAGCGAGGCCTGGATGGTCGAGCGACACGCGAGAGGCTGCACGAAGGCCGCTGTCCTCGACAGCCTCAAGGAGGAGGGAGCGTCTCGGCGCACTAGCTCCGTTCGGAAGATCTCCCGTGTGCAGGCCCTAGCCGTCATACTGAGGGACATGCGTACGTCCAAGCGTCGTCGAGATCGCCGGCGGACCGTCGTGTCCCCGCCCGCTGGCGTCGAGCTGGCAGAGATCGCCGCCAGAGCATCTTACGTTGGCAGCAGCGAGCATAAGTCGTATCCCTCATTCGCTGGCCCACCCAAGCTTAGGGCAGACGCGACCAAGTGCGATCCGGCACTTGCGGATCCTGCGGAGCTTACTCGGTGGCTTCGCGAAGCGATTACCTCGGGACGAGTCGGGGCACCCTGGCAGGGCGACTTTCCACGATACGTCTGGTATCGCAGAGGCGACACTTGGTACGAGGGCATGCTGGTGAATCAGGTACTCGGCCAGTACAAGGGCTATCAGCTTGAGCCGAGCGAGTGGCCGGAGGGCCTATGATGGACGCTCACCCCGGCCTGAACTTTCGATGGGAGTGGGAGCCTGGAGATGGTGTCCGGGCAGCGGAGCACCAAGTCACCTGGGCTCGGTTGGAGATCTGGGTTGGATCCGACTGCCTCACCCTGGTCGAGGACCGCGAGACGCAAAGCTCAAGACGTTCTATTTATTGCTCGATGTACCCGCTTGCCGAATGGATCGCCTATAATTGGTGGTTCCTTCGGGCAGATGCAAGACCCATACCGGAGTTCACGCGACCAAGAACAAATCTCAGCATCGTAGGCCCACAGTCGAATGAACGAGGCCGTCTTAATAGGCATGGTCTCCAATCGGCTGGGGACGGCTTCGCATGGCCCTACCTGCTCATAATGCCCCAGGGAAAGTCAACTCGACTGCTTTGGCGACGGGACCAGGCTGTATCGCCTGGCCGCCCCGTGCGCTTTCTCAGCCAAGGCGAAGCAGTGCTCGATAATCAAGAGGTCGAACAAACTCTTGCTTCTCTTGTCGAGGCCGTCTTGACTAGATTGAGGGAGCAAGGCGTCACAGACACTTTCTTGGAGAAAGAGTGGTCCGAGGTATTACGAATTGAGAAGGACGAGGAGGAGAAGGAGTTCTGTCTCGCTGCGGCACGCCTAGGCCTAGATCCTTTCTCCGAGGCGTCTGAAGTAGAGTCTGAAATCCTCCGTGCGGCAGAAGAGTTGAGTGGTGATGTCTTCGGAGATTTCCTCGATGCTGTTAGTCCTCAGAACATTGGAACGGGACTCCACTGGATCTCCCGAGCGAAGCGTCTGATTCACAAGTCCGCGAGCCAAGCCAGTCCAACGATCTCTGAATTGAGGAGAGAGACACGCCGTGGAAATGAAGCCCGGGGCTCTCGGCCATGGGAAGTAGGCTGGCGGCAGGCTTCTGAGGTTCGAAGTCTTCTAAGCACGGCTCCCGAAGAGATCTTCTTGATTGACGATCTAGTCGATTCGAAAATACGAACGGTTGAGGACCGCGGCCTGCAAGCTATTGGGAGCACGCCTAGCGAAGCAACTCCAGTTGTAGTGCTGGGTCGGCAACAGTCAACGAGGACATCGCGCTTTACTCTGACCCGTGCTCTGTGGCACATGCTTTACGAAGATGATCCTCTCTTCCTCGTTACTGGCGCATATACCGATAGGCAGAAAATGGAGCGTGCCTTTGCGGCTGAGCTGCTTGCACCAGCTAAAGGAATAGCAGAGCGGCTGGGAGGAACTCCTGATGTCGTTCTCTTAGAGGATTTGGAGGAGGTTGCGCAGTATTTCCGGGTATCCCCAATGGTGGTGGAGCATCAGGTGGAGAATCAGTTATCCGCCAGCATCATTGGCTAGCCGTCCCATGACCACGGTCAAGTTCGATCGAGCGATTCCGGGGGCGGGGCAGCTCTGGATCTCCTTCGGCAGGTTCGGAGGGAGCGTCGGCTTCCCAGTGAATATCAATGATGTGGTCGCGCTTGAACTTCACCTGGTCCCCCCAGTCGAGGCGGGGAATGCCGATCGGCTGGTTCCTGAGTGTGCCGACGAGGTGGCGTCTCTCCACAGCGACGACCTCCACCCACATGCGTTCGGCCCACGTCCATCTGCCCCACCCGTCGTACACCAGGTCGAGTACAGCCGCAACCTGCTGGTTCGGTCCGGCGCGCAGATGGACCGCGTGGTCAACACGATGGTCGACCGGACCCGCTCCCGGCTGGACGTGCCAACCCTGCGGACGCTCGTTGGCGCCAAACGGCGCCCGCGCCTGGGCGGCACCCCCGACCTGTCGCCCCGGCTGGCAGTGGTGACCGAGACACCTCGGTGGGACCTGACCCGGTTCAAGGTCCACTTCGGGCGCGTGACCTTGAAGGGCTCCACCAACGGCGAACACGTGCTGCGCTTCGAAGCGGTCGCCCACAACACCAACCAGCTCGGCTGCGGCCGGGCGATCGGGAAGTTCCCCGAGATCGTCACCCGGCTGCGGGGCATGGCCGAGCGGTTCTCCCACCACCCTGGACTGCGTCAACACAGGCTTCCTGCCCGACGGCACCCTCGACGAGCTGCCGCTACCCGCCCGCATCGGCCACACCCGCATCGGCGGCATCGACCTGAACAAGCCACGGATGCGGGCCGCGCTGGCGGCGGTCCTGGCCCTGGCCGCCGCACCCGATGGCATCACCGTCAAAGACCTTGCCGCCAAGGTGCAGGCAATCGGCGCCCCGACCGGCTACACGATCCGCCAGGCCGCCTACGACCTGCGCAAGCTCCGCGGCAAGGACCTGGTTGTCAAACCCGGCCGGTCACGGCGCTACCAGGTCCCGCCACCGGCCGCCCGCACCATCGCTGGCCTGCTCACCCTCCGCGACCAGGTCATCGGCCCCATCGTGGCCGGTGTCCGCAGCCCCCGGCTGGGCCGCAAGCCCGCCCACTGGACCGCCATCGACCGCGACTACGAGACCCTGCGCATCGGCATGCAGACCCTCTTCGCCGACCTCGGCATCACAGCCAGCAGCGCCGCAGCATAGACAACATTTTGTCGATCCGGATTCCTCGGTGGCTTCATTGTTGATGCGGTGTTGCGAACTGCGAGATTGGTTGCCGCTTACGTGTGGTCGGCCGGGTGGGTCGTCTCGGCCTGGTCGAGGGTGGCCGCCCAGCTTGCGAGGAGGTTCAGCGCGTCTTGGGATGTGGAGCCCGGGTCCCAGTCGCCGTAGAACTCCCTGGCGCGGGGGTTGAGGAAGATGAACCGGGCGATATTCGCCGGCCGGGCCGGGTCGGCGAATATCGGCGAGAAGAGTGCCTTGCCAAGCTGGTTCGCGGCGAGGATGTCCAAGCGTCCATTCCGCGCGTACGCCGGCGCCGTGGTCATCGCGTCGAGGATGCGCCGCACACTCGGGCGCACCTGCTGCTTGGCGGGGCGGCGACGCGTCCGTGTCGTGGTGTCTGCCGCGTGGACCAGGTCGAACAGGTGTGCGCGTTCGGCCTCGTCGAGCTGTAGCGCGCGGGCGAGAGCTTCCAGGACGCCGTCGGAGACGCCGCGCGCGTTGCCCCGCTCCAGACGGGTGTAGTAGTCGACGCTGACCCCGGCGAGCAGCGCGACTTCCTCCCGGCGGAGTCCGGTAACGCGCCGGTTGCCGCCGTAGGCGGGCAGGCCTGCCTGCTCCGGGGTGATCCTGGCCCGTCGGGAGGCCAGGAAGTCACGAATCTCGTTTCGGCTGTCCACGCCTACGACGCTACATCTGCCCGGGCCGCGCTGGGAGGCCCTGTCATTACCTGGATCAACCGATCACGCTCGCCGCACCCGGCTGACCGGCCCGGGCCTCGGTGGGGGGTTCTGACAGTACCTGGAACGACAGGCTCTCCCTAGCCGGCGCCGTCCGCGATTTCGTTGATATCGCGCAGGTACGACGGACACCAGCGCGTACCACTCGGGGAGATCTCCGCGCGCGGGCCGCTTCGCAGCGGCAACGGAAATGGCGGCTTATGGTACTTCTACATGATCGGGAAGGATGTCATGCGAGCAACCTTGATGTACGGTGCCGGTGACGTGCGGGTGCCGCAGGCGCAGGGCACGCTGGTGAAACTGCCGGTCCGCGAGGACTCGGGGCTGCTGCCGTCGCTGCTCACCTTGTCCGATGTGTTCTGCACCGGCCACCACGCTGCGGTCACGGCCGGGGTCAGCCCGCGCACGACGGTGACGGTGATCGGCGACGGCGCTGTCGGGCTGTTGGCGGTGCTGGCCGCCAAGCGGCTCGGCGCCGAACGCATCCTGCTGATGGGCCGGCACAAGCAGCGCACCGACCTCGGCAGCGAGTTCGGCGCCACCGACGTGATCGCCGAGCGCGGCGAGGAGGGCATCGCACGCGTACGGGACCTGACCGGTGGCGACGGTACGCACACGGTGCTGGAGTGTGTCGGCACGAGGCAGGCGATCGACATGTCGCTCGGCGCGGTCCGCGACGGCGGGGTAATCGGTAGGGTCGGCGCCCCGCAGTACTCGGAGGTGCCGATGGACTTCGGCACCGTGATGCGCAACATCACCCTCACCGGCGGCGTGGCCCCCGCCCGGGCCTACATCGAGGAGCTCATGCCCGACGTCCTCGACGGCACGGTCCAGCCAGGCCGCGTCTTCGACCGCACCACCAACCTGGAAGAAGTGGCGGACGGCTACCGCGCCATGGCCGACCGCGAAGCGCCGAAGGTGCTCATCCGTCCCTGACCGCAATACGGGACTACATAAGGAGACAAGGCGTGCGAACCACCACACTGGGCAGCAAGGGGCCCGAGGTCGGCGTCATCGGCCTGGGATGCATGGGCATGACGTACGCCTACGACATGAAGGCCCCCGTGACGACGGTACGTCCATCGCGGTGATCCACCAGGCGCTCGACCTGGGCGTGACGCTGATCGACACCGCCGACGCCTACGGTCCGTACACCAACGAGGAACTGGTCGGCCGGGCGCTTACGGGCGGCCACCGCCAGCGCGCGGTGCTGGCCACCAAGGTCGGCCTGGTCATCGACTCCGGCGCGGCTCCCAACTCTGGCAGCACCTCCCCGGGCGCCTCCAGGAACGGCCGCCCCGAGCACATCCGCAAGTCGATCGACGACAGCCTGCGCCGGCTCGGCACCGACCATGTGGACCTTTACCAGTTGCACCGGGTGGACCCACAGGTGCCGCTGGAGGAGACCTGGGGGGGCGATGGCGGAGGTTGTAGCGGCGGGCAAGGCGTGGCACATCGGCCTGTCCGAGGTGTCGGTGGACGAGATCAGGCGGGCGCAGGCGGTGCACCCGGTGGCGTCGGTGCAGTCCGAGCTGTCGCTGTGGACCCGCGACGTGCTGGCCGAGGTGCTGCCCTACTGCGAGGAGCAGGGCATCGCCCTGCTGCCCTTCGCGCCGCTGGGACGGGGCTTCCTCACCGGGCGGTTCTCGTCGTTCGACGACCTGCCTCAGGACGACTTCCGGCGCAGGCTGCCGCGCTTCCAGCAGGACGCGTTGCGGGCCAACCTGGCCATCGTCGGCCGGGTGCGACAGGTCGCCGAGCCGGTCGGGGCCACCCCGGCGCAGGTGGCGCTGGCGTGGCTGCTGGCCCAGGGCCGGTACGTGGTGCCAATCCCCGGGACCAAGACCCCGAAGTACCTGACGGACAACGCCGGCGCGGCGGACGTCGAGCTGAGCGCGGCGGACCTCGCCGAACTCGACGCCCTACCCGCGCCGGAGGGCGCCGCTACTGATCTGCGCCGCACGCACGATCGGTGACCCAGCCACATCACGCGCATCACGAAGGAGAGGCCGATGGCCGCGTGGACGAGCGACGAAATCTCCAAGATCGGGGCAGCGGAAGAGCTGCAGCTCGCGTCACGGCGACGCGACGGCACGCTGCGAAAGCCGGTGACCATGTGGGTGGTTCCCTGCGGCGACAGTCTCTACGTGCGATCGGTGAACGGGCGCGCCGGCGCCTGGTTTCGTGGCACCCAGGTGCGCCACGAAGGCCACATCTTGGCGGGTGGCGTCGAGAGAGACGTTTCCTTTGTGGACGCCGAGCAAGACATCAATGACCAGATCGACGCCACGTACCGCAGCAAGTACCGCCGATACGCAGCAAACATCGTCGGCGCCATCGTGAGCCCGCAGGCGCGATCCGCGACGATCAAACTCGTGCCGCGCTCAACAAGCTCTTAACTTGATTCATAGGTGGGGCTTGGCTGCTGGTCCGCCACGCCGACGACCGACATAGCCATCCGGGTTGACCTTGCCGTGATGGCCTGGTAGCCGGATCGTAGGGCCGCTGACCAGCGGTGCCGTTGGCTGTCATGGTGAAATGTACATTGTCCGAACACCGGCGGCTCGGCTAATCCTGTAAGGGTCGAGGGGAGCATTTGTCCTGGGTCTTCGGTAGGTTGCCGGCGACGTCCTGATCTGGGTGGCGGGTGCCGCCAACCGTCGGCGTGGTCCCCAGCCCGGCGGCGGCATCGACCGGCGTCCTTGGCTGCGGTGCGGTGCTCCTGCGGCAACCGACGCACCGGCGGCGCCGTGAACCGCGGCGGCTGCTGCTGCGACAGTGAGGTATGAGCACGTACCCGGACCACACCGGCAGCGGTGGAGACACCGAGCTGCTCGCGGCCGTCGCCGAGGGCAACCCGGAGGCGTTCGGGACGCTGTATGACCGGCACGCCGCCTGGTTGATGTTGCGGCTGCGCCGGCGCGCCGCCGACCCTGATCTGGTCGACCAGATCGTCCAGGACACCTTTCTGGTGGTGTGGCGCGACGCCGGGCGCTTCCGCGGCAGCGGCGCGGTCGGGGCGTGGTTGTGGGGGATCGCGATCCGGCGTCTGCTCGACGTGCAGCGCGCCGACGCCGCCCAGGGGCGGCTGGGGCGCCTGCTCGCCTGGCGGCGGGCGCAGGACGCGGCAAGCGCCGAGGAGCAGGCTCTGGCCGCGCTCGAGCACCGCGACGTGATCCGGGCGCTGAACCGGCTCGCGCCTGAGCTGCAAGCGGTCCTGCAGGCGACCGTGCTCGACGGGCTGAGCACCCGCGAGGCGGCCGCGCTGCTGGGGATCCCGGCCGGCACGGTCAAGACCCGGGCGATGCGAGCGCGGGCGCGGCTCCGCGAGGAGCTGGCAGGAGCATGACGCCGGATCGGGGTCGGAACGAAGGAGCCATCATGGCTGATGTGGTTGAGCCTGGCGCCGGAGCGGCCGGGGCCTGGCACGCGGACGGCGAGCTGCTGGCCGCCTACGCCGCCGGCCGCCTGGACGTGGCGGGCACGTGGTCGGTCGAGGCCCACGTGACAAGCTGCGCGGGCTGCCGGGAGCTGGCAGGGGCACTGGCCGAGCCGGAACGGCTGCGGCGCGGCCGTGCGGCGGTGATCGCCGCGGTCGACGTGCCCCACGCCGGCGTGGCCGAACGGCTGCTGGTCCGCCTTGGCGTGCCCGACTACACCGCCAGGCTGCTGGCCGCGACCCCGGCGCTGCGGGGCTCTTGGCTGCTGGCCGTCGCCACCACACTCGCGTTCGCGGTGCTGGCGGCCCGGCTCGGCTCGGGCCGGGACGCGAGCCTGGCGTTTCTCACCGTGGCACCGCTGCTGCCGCTGGCCGGCATCGCGGTGGCCTACGGGCCTGGGATCGACCCGACCTATGAGATCGGCCTGGCCGCCCCGATGCGCAGCTTCAAGCTGCTGCTGCTGCGCGCCGCCGCGGTGGTGGGGGCCGCGGCCGTGCTGGCCGCGGCGGCCAGCCTTGCCCTGCCAGGGCTCGGACCCGGCGCGGCCGGCTGGCTGCTGCCCGCGCTCGCGCTGACCGCCTGCAGCCTGGCGCTGGCCACATTGGTGGAGCCGCTGCGCGCCACCGGGATCAGCGCCGCCGCTTGGGTGGCCGCGGTGCTTGTCACCGTGCAGCCGCCAGGGCCTTCATCGGTGCTGTTCGCAGTGCCCGGGCAGGCCGCCTTCGCCATCCTCGGGCTGCTCGCGGCCGTCGTGGTGCTGCTTCGCCGCGGCCGCTTCGAGTCCGACCGCGCTTTTGACACCACCCCGCGCTTTGCCGCCAGGAGGCTGCGATGACCACCCCCGCGCTCACTGCCCATCCCGCGCCGAGCGTCCGTGCCCGCGATCTGCGGATGACGTTCGGGCGGACCCGCGCGCTGGACGGCGTGTCGTTTGACCTGGTGCCCGGCGTGACCGGGCTGCTCGGCCCCAACGGGGCCGGCAAGACCACCCTGCTGCGCATCCTGGCGACGGTGTCGGCGCCTGATGCCGGGTCGCTGGAGGCGCTCGGCCTAGACCCCCGACGCGGCGGCGGGCGGCTGGCGCTGCGCGGCCGGCTCGGCTACATGCCGCAGGAACCCGGCTTCCACGCGCGTTTCACCGCGTTCGAGTTCGTCGACTACGTCGCCATCCTCAAGGAGCTGCACCAGCGGCACGCCCGCCACCAGGAGGTGCGGCGGGTGCTGGA
>DASYUT010000254.1 GCA_036000965.1 Actinomycetes bacterium | reverse complement strand
CGCGGCAGGAACGCGGCCGCCGGCGCGGCCACATCCTCGAACGCGCCGCCGGGCAGGCCGGCTTCGAGGTCGTCGCGGGTGAGGTCGCCGCCGCGCTGTTCGGCCCCGTCGGCGGCGCAGTGGCACGCCGCGCGGTCGGCGGCCGCAGCCGCCGTGCGATCACCGGGAGGTAGGCGATGGCCAGAGTCGACCTGAACAAGAAACGCGCCGCACGCAGCGAGGCCGAGAACACCCCGCACGAGGTCGCGCTCGGCTTCGACGCTGACGGCAACGAGCAGGTGTTCCTGCTCAAGCCGCGGATGCCGCTTGAGTTCACCGACACCCTCGCCCAGGGGACGACCGCGCAGGCGGTGAAGCTGCTGCTGGTCGACCCGGGCGACTGGGACCGGTTCCTGGCCGCGGCGCCGGAGGACTCCGACCTGCTCGACATCACCGACGCGTACGGGCTCGACCTCCCGGAATTGTCGGCCTCGGCGCCTTCCTCGACCGACGGTGGGCCGAGGCGGAAGCGGACTTCCGGGCCGTCTACTCGCTCTCCCTCGCGGAAGCTTGCTACGGCCCCCGGGCCCTCGGGGTCCGTGAGCTCCACGACCTGATCCGCGGGCTGCCCCCGGCCAGCCGGACCGCGCGGGCCGAGCACGGCCCGCCGTGGGGTGACACCGAGGAGCTGCTTGCCCGGGCGGTGGACCGCCTCGGCGAGGTCGTCTACCTGCTCCGGCGGGCGCACTTCAAGGGCGACCCGCCCGTGCCCGACCCGGTCCCCCGCCCGGGCGACGGCGGCCGGCCCGAGACCGTCGAGCTGGCCGAGCCCCCACGGATGAGCACGAAAGAGGAGATCCGGGCGTTCTGGGGCGGCGCGGTCCGGTACAGCGAGAGCTAGAACGTCCAGGTTGCGACCTTGCCGCCGCCTGAGGACTGGCCGAGGACGACCTCGCCGTGCTTGGCGGGCACGTCGAACACCAGCCACCCCTCGGCGGTCTCCCCGTTGTTGAGCTGGACGTAGTCCAGGGCTGGGGTGAACCCTTCGGCGTAGGCGTCGGCGTCGTAGTGGTGGCCGCGCATCTGGACGTAGAAGTCGCCCCACATCGAGGACACGTCGTTGGCCTGGGCGCGGACCTTCACGTAGACGCCGAGGAAGAGCCCGCGTTCGGGCCGGTTGTAGGTGTCGCCGCGGCTGAACTTGACCCGGGCGACCTGGACGCGTGCTGCGGGCTTGCCGGTCTCGGCGTCGACGAGGGTGGCGGTCTGCCCGACCTTGTCGACCGACGGCGCAGGCAGGCTTGTGGTTGCGACCCCCTCGTCGGGGAACGTCTCGCCGGTCGAGGTCGCGACGGGCGCCGTGGTGGCGACCGTGGCCTTGCTGGCGCCGGCCCCGCCGCCTGAGCAGGCGGCGAGCAGCAGGGCGAGTGCGGCGGCAAGGGCCGTAGGCTTTGGCATGTCGACCTCCAGGGGTCGTCCGGGCCCGGGGCGTGTGAGCGCCGCCGGGCCGCTTCATGCCCGTGAGCGTAGCCCGCCGGACAGCTGTCCCGGAAGACAGGAGCGTCGCGAGTGGCACTCAGCGCGGGCGACGCCTATCTGGACACCCACTTCCGGCTCGCGCGCGACTTCGACCGGCAGATGGTCCGGCAGGTCCAGGGACCGGCCGGCCGGGCCGGTGAGGAGGCGTCCCGCCACTTCGGCCGCCGCTTCGCCCACGGCCTCAAGACCGCAGGCGTGGCGATCGGCGTCGGCCTGGCTGCCGCGGCGGTGCTGGCCACCCGCGGGGTGCTGGCCACCACCAAGGCCGCGAGCGACCTGAACGAGACGGTCAACAAGACCAAGGTGATCTTCGGGTCGAGCTCGAAAGCGATCCTCGCGTGGTCGCGTGGCTCGGCCAACGCCTTCGGCCTGTCCCGCAACGAGGCCCTGGCTGCGGCGGCGTCGTTCGGGGACATGTTCCTCCAGCTCGGCCTGGGGCAGAAGCCGGCGACGAACATGTCGATGCGGATGGTCAAGCTCGCGGCCGACCTCGCCTCGTTCAACAACGTCAGCGGTGGCGCCGCCGAGGTCAGCGACATGCTGTCGTCGGCGTTCCGCGGCGAGTTCGACTCGCTCCAGCGGCTCGTGCCGAACATCAACGCGGCGCGGGTCGAGCAGGAGGCGCTCCGGGAGACCCACAAGAAGAGCGCGAAGGACCTGACCGCCGCGGACAAGGCGCTGGCGACCTACAACATCGTCATCCGGGACTCCGCCCGCGCCAACGACGACTTCGCGCGCACGTCAAACGACCTGGCGAACATGCAGCGCAAGCAGCAGGCCGGCTGGGAGAACCTGAAGGCGGTCATCGGGCGGGGGTTCCTGCCCGCGCAGCTGGCCGTGACCCGCGTGATCACCGAGAAGCTGCTCCCGGCCGGGGCGGCACTGGCGGCCGAGTTCGGCCCCCGGGTGGGCAAGGCGGTGACCGCTGCGGCGGAAGCGTTCGCCCGGTCCGTGCCACCCGCCACCGAGCTTGCCGAGACCGCGCGCATGCTCGGCCCGCGCCTTGACCGCCTGGTCCCGACGGGGGAGCGGATCGGCACCGCGCTTGGCCGTCTGGTCGCCCGCGCGCAGGAGCTGCGGCCCGAGCTGCGGGGCCTGCATGGCGACTCGGCCAGGTTGGCGACGACGTGGAGGCTGTCGGGCGCGGCGCTGGACTTCCTCGGCGACCACCTGGACCTGGTCGTGAAGGCGCTGCCGGCGCTGGTGGTCGGCTACGGGCTGGTGAAGGCCGCCCAGGCCGCCGCGAACCTGGCCGCCGCCGCCGAGGTCGTCCTCGCGCCCGCGCGGATCGCGGCGAACATCGCGCTGTCGCGCTCCCAGCGGGCGCTCACGGCGGCGCTGCGGGAGCAGGCCGCCATGAGCGGGGTGGCCACGGTCGCCCAGGGTCGTCTGACCGCCGCCGAAGTTGCGGGGACCGCCGCGGCCGGTGGCGCCGCCGCCAAGGTGGGGCTGCTCGGCCGCGCGGTCGGGCTGCTCGGCAGGACGGGCCCGCTGATCGCGTTCGCGGCGGCGGTCGCGGTCGGGACCGAGAACCTGAAGCGGTTCCGCGAGAAGGGCATCCGCGCCAACCTCGGTGACCCGGTGTCGATCTCGATTGGGATGGTCCGCGACGCCTTCGTCAAGCTGACCGGCAAGTCCGACGGCGGCAAGGCGTCGATGGCCCGCTTCAACTCGATCTCCACGACCGCGAAAGAGACGGTGAAGGGCTTCGGCGCCCAGGTCGACGGCGGCAGCGGGAAGCTCGGCCGGTTCTCGGCTGCGCTCGGCACCTCGAAAGTCACCGCGTCGGCGGCCACGATCGAGTTCCGGCGGCTGGTCACCCAGGCGAACTCGCCCCAGATCGACGCCGCCCGCGGCCGGGTGGACCTGCTGACCAGGGGCATGGGCCGCTCCAAGGTGAGCGCGTCGGACGCGGCCAGGGAGATGCGCCGCTTCGGCAACGACGCCGCCGCGGCGATGCGCAAGCCCCAGAACCGGCACGTCACGATCACCGCGACCGCTGACGTGGACGCGACCCGCCGCACCATCAGGCTGAACAACCAGTTCGGCGGCAAGGTCCTCCTGGCCGAGGGCGGCTGGGTCTGGGGCCCGGGCACCGAGACCAGCGACTCGGTCCGGGCGCGCCTCTCCCGCGGCGAGTTCGTCGTCAACGCCCGCTCGGCGAAGCGGCACCGCGCCCAGCTTGAGGCGATCAACGCGGCCCGCTTCGCCCGCGGCGGCCCGGTCGGGGAGTCCGGCGACGCCAAGGGGGTCGTGGTCGTCCCCGGGACCGGGTCGGTGTCACCGCTTGAGCGCAGGCTCCCCCGGGTCGTGGCGCTGGCCGAGCGGCTGGGCGTCAACGTCGCTGGCCGCACCGCCAAAGCCGTCGCGGCCGCGATGGCCAAGGGGATCGCCGACCTCGCCCGCGGCGGCGCGTCCGGCGGCGTCGGCGGCGGCCCGGGGATCGTGAACGCGGTCATCAAGACGATGGCGCGCGCGATCGGGCAGCCCTACCTGTGGGGCGGCAGCTCCTGGCCCCGGTTCGACTGCTCCGGGCTCATGCAGTGGGGCTTCCGGCAGCACGGCATCCGCATCCCCCGGGTGTCGCGCGCGCAGGCGCAAGG